>JAYSSN010000027.1:0-5269 GCA_043720555.1 Rhodobacterales bacterium
CTTCTTCCCCGGCGCGAATTCCTCGAAAATCCCCTGCACCACCGGCTGCACGGCGGCGAAGACGTCTTCCTGCTCGACGAAACTCATCTCGATATCAAGCTGATAGAAATCGGTGGGCGAACGGTCCGCACGCGGGTCTTCATCCCGGAAACACGGTGCTATCTGGAAATAACGGTCGAACCCCGCCACCATGATCAGCTGCTTGAACTGCTGCGGCGCCTGCGGCAGCGCATAGAACTTGCCCGGATGCAGCCGCGACGGCACCAGAAAATCCCGCGCGCCCTCGGGCGACGAGGCCGTGATGATCGGGGTCTGAAATTCCGTGAACCCCTGATCCCACATCCGTTTGCGCATCGAGCGCACCACGTTAGACCGCAGCATCATATTGGCATGCAGCTTTTCACGGCGCAGGTCGAGAAAGCGGTACGTCAGCCGGGTTTCCTCGGGATAATCCACATCGCCAAACACCGGCATCGGCAATTCATCCGCCGCCCCCAGCACAGTCACGCCCATGGCATAAAGCTCGATGTCGCCAGTCGGCAGCTTGGGGTTCACCAAGGACGCATCGCGCGCCTTGACGCGGCCATCAATGCAGATCACCCATTCCGCCCGCACCTTTTCAAGGTCCGCAAACGCGGGGCTGTCGGAATCCGCCAACACCTGCGTGATGCCGTAATGGTCGCGCAGATCGATGAACAACACCCCGCCATGATCGCGCACGCGGTGAACCCAGCCCGAAAGCCGGACCGTCTGACCCACATGATCCTTGTTCAGACCCGCACAGGTGTGGCTGCGATAGGCGTGCATGACGCTCCCCTTGCCCCAAAGGGCCCAAAATTCCATCCGCGCCGAATGACCGCGCAAGGCACGGGATGTCAAGAGATCACGCTTGCGCAAACAGGCGGGAATTCCACTTTGCCGCACGCACCGTCGCAGCTATGCTGCAATCAGGGCAGTCAGTCTGCGTTTGCAGGGCGGCATGTGGCACAAAATTCTTCACCGGCTGCTGGGCAGCGTGATCCGCGAGGGCCACCTGACAATCCGGTTTCCGGACGGCGTTTCAAGAACCTATGGCGATGGCACGGGTGGGCCGGTGCAGATTGCCATCCATGACCCCTTATTGATCGGCCGACTGGTGCGCAGCCCCGACATGGCGCTGGGCGACGGCTATCTCGATCAGGGTTACACCATCACAAACGATGACCTGCCGGGCTTTCTGGCGCTGCTTTTGCATAACGCGGCACGCGGACGCGCGAATTGGTGGCGTTATCCGTTGGAAAGGGCGCAACGCATGTTGCGCCTGATCGTGCAGATCAATCCCGCCGCGCGGGCAAAATCCAACGTTGCCCATCACTATGATCTGTCAGGCGCGCTGTATGATCTGTTTCTGGATGCCGACAGGCAATATTCCTGCGCCTACTTCAAGACCCCGGATGATACGCTGGAACAGGCGCAGGCGCAGAAAAAGGCCCACATTGCCGCCAAGCTGTGCCTGAAGCCAGGGATGCGCGTGCTCGACATCGGGTGCGGCTGGGGCGGCATGGCGATCAGCCTTGCGCGCGACCACGGCGTGCAGGTCACGGGCGTGACGCTGTCCGAAGAACAGCATGCCATGGCCACCGCCCGCGTGACCGCCGCTGGCCTTTCCGACCGCGTGACCATCAGCCTGACCGACTACCGCGCAGTCACCGGGCAGTTCGACCGGATCGTCTCTGTGGGGATGTTTGAACATGTGGGCCGCCCGCATTACGGCCAGTACTTTACGCAGGTGCGTGACCGCCTTGCACCAGAGGGTATCGCCCTGATCCACACCATCGGGCGTGCAGGCCCGCCCAGCATCACCAGCCCGTGGATTGCCAGGCACATCTTTCCCGGCGGCTATTGCCCCGCCTTGTCCGAGGTGATGCCCGCCGTGCAGGATGCAGGTCTGTGGACCGCCGATGTCGAGGTATGGCGCCTGCACTATGCCGAAACCCTGCGGCACTGGCGCATGCGGTTCGAGGCTCATCTGGATGCGGCGACCGCCCTTTATGACGCGCGCTTCTGCCGGATGTGGCGCTACTACCTGATCGCGTCGGAAATGACCTTTCGTCACCACCGTCAATGCGTTTTCCAGCTGCAGCTTGCCCACCGGCAGGACGCCGTTCCCCTGACCCGCGATTACCTTTATGCAGATCCGCCCGCCCAGATCGCCGCCGTCAGCCCGCGCAACGCGTTGCCGACAAAAAGGCGGGCGGCGGCCAGATCAGCGCCATAAAGCACCTCTTCACGCACCTGGCCTGCTGCCAGCAACTGTGCCCGCAGCACCCCCGGCAGCAATCCGCACGCCAATGGCGGCGTGCGCAGGCCCTGCCCGCGGTCAAAGAACAGCGTGGTAATCGTGCCATCGCAGACTTCGCCGCGTTCGTTCAGGAATACCGCCTCGTCCACGCCTGCCGGCAGCGCGGCGCGGGCCGCGTCATAGGCCGCACGACGGGTGGATTTCACGGTCAACCACGGATCGTCCGATGCCAGCCGGGCCGGGGCCAGCCCCAGGCGCCATACGTCTGGCGACGCTGGCAGCGGTGCGACCGTCACCGCGACCGCGCCCCGCCTGTCCGCAGTCAGCCGCAGCCGCGCTGCATCGTGCAGGTGCAACGCACTGATCGCCGTCGCAATGTCTGGCACCGTCCAGCCCAGCGCGGTACATCCCGCCGCCAGCCGCGCCTGATGCAGGACCAGACGGGGCACCCCTGCGCCATCCCACAGCATCGTCTCGATCAGCTTCAGGTCGGGCTTTGTGCCGCCTTCACGAAGCGTGCTTTCCACAACGCCTCCTCCCATTCTCCTTCGGCGGTTGATCCATGGATCACCCCGCCGCCCACATTCATCACGATCCGCGTGCCTGTCACCGACAGCGTGCGGATCGCCACGGAAAAATCGGCGCGCCCATCCGGGGCCATCCAGCCGATACCGCCGCAATAGACGCCACGCGGATGCGGCTCCAGCGAGCGGATAATCTGCATCGCGCGGATTTTGGGCGCGCCCGTGACCGATCCGCAGGGGAACAGTGCGGCCATCAGCGTCGTCATGGACGGCGGGGCGACGAGTTGCCCCTCGATGGTCGATGTCATCTGATGCACGGTCGCGTATTTTTCCATCGCGAACAGTGCGGGCACCCTGACAGTTCCCACCTTAGCCAGGCGCGAGATGTCGCTGCGCAACAGGTCCACGATCATCAGGTTTTCCGCCCGGTCCTTGACCGATGCGTGCAGCGCCGCCGCAATCGCTGCATCGCGTGCAGGATCGGGGTCGCGCGGTGCTGTGCCCTTCATCGGGCGGGTGACAATGCGGCCGCCTTCATCGATCCGGAAGAACAATTCGGGGCTGCGCGACACCACCACCGGCCCCGCCCCCAGGTCGGCATAGGCGCCGTGCCCCACCGGCCCCGTGCGCCGGAATGCGCCGTACAGGCCCAGCGGCGTGCCCGCCACAAGCTCAGCCACCATCGGAAACGTCAGGTTGACCTGATAGCAGTCGCCCGCCGCGATCCAGTCCTGTACGCGGGCCATCGCCACGTCATAGGCTGCGCGATCCACCAATGGCGCCGGGGCCGTCATGCGCGTTGCCTGCCCCTCGTGCGCCGCGCGGGCCAACACCGCGTCCGCCGCCTGCGGACCATCGTAAATACCAAAGGCCAGCAACGGCCCCGACCGCCTGCGCGGCATCAGCGGCCACAGGTGCGGCTCCAGCGCATAGCCCGCCTCATAGGCCGCATAGCCTGCAATCCAGCGGCCCTGTGCCCGGGCCCGGTCCAGCCGCACCAGCGCCGGGGCGACGTCACGCGCACGGCGTGCCAGCACGACCGCATGTGCGCCGTCAAACAGCGCAGGCACCCCGCCCGGTCCGTGTTCGCACAAGATCACGCGCGGGCCCTTTCTGCGATCAATCCCTGCCGTCCACGTACCGCCTTCCGTCCGTCCGTGCCAGACGATTTCCGCCCGTCTCCGGCGTGGTTTGCGACCTCTCCATGGGCATGCGACGCGCCCGCCACCCCAGAATTGCGCTATCCAAGATGGTGCTTGCACCATATCTGGATTGTGCTTTGATAGAGATGGTCGTTGCGGCGTCGCTGTCCGGCCCAATAACCAGAACAAATAATCAACAGAAACGAGGGAAACCATGGCTTCTGACTATTCTGACAATGACAAGCATGAGGACATGAAAGTCCTGCATGGCATGGGCTACGCCCAGGAATTGTCCCGCTCGATGTCGAAGTTTTCAAACTTTGCCATCTCATTCTCCATCATCTGCATCCTGTCCGGGGGGATCAACTCCTTCGCGCAGGCCATCTCGTCCGTCGGCGGCGCCGGTGCGGGCATCGGCTGGATCGTGGGCTGCCTGCTGTCAGGCATGTTCGCGCTGGCCATGGCACAAATCGCCTCGGCCTTCCCCACGGCGGGCGGGCTTTACCACTGGGCTTCCATCCTGGGGAACCGGTTCTGGGGCTGGCTGACGGCGTGGTTGAACCTTCTGGGTCTGATCACCGTACTCGGCGCCATCAACATCGGCACCGCCTATTTCTTTGCCGGTACCTTCGGATCGATGTTCGGCTTCACCGGCACCGATATGCAGATCGTGACCTTCGTGGCGGCGATCACCATCCTGCAGGCGCTGTTTAACCACGTCGGCATCAAGGTCACCACGCTGCTGACCGATATCTCGGGCTACGTCATTTTTGTAACAACCGCCGTTCTGGTCTTGGCCTGCCTCTACTTCGCCCCGGACATCGACATTTCGCGGCTCTGGACCTTCACCAACTATTCCGGCGAAGCGGGCGGCAATGTTTTCCCGCAGTCTGACAACATCGCGTATCTGTTCCTGCTGTGCCTCTTGCTGCCAGTCTACACGATCACCGGCTATGACGCCTCGGCCCATACCTCCGAAGAAACCAAGAACGCCGCAATGTCGGTGCCCAAGGGCATCGTCACGGCTGTGTTCTGGTCGTCCATCGTCGGCTGGGTGATGATCAGCGCCATCACTCTGGCGATCCCGGATATGGCCGCCGCCGCGTCTCAGGGGTGGGGCATGTTCTTTGCCACCATGGACGCGATCCTGCCTGCCGGGCTGAAGACCGTGCTTTACCTTGGCATCCTGATCGCACAACTGCTGTGCGGCCTTGCCACCGTCACATCGGCCAGCCGCATGCTCTTTGCGTTCTCGCGCGATGACGGGCTGCCAGTCGGGTCCAAGGCGCTGGCGTCGGTGTCGCCGAAATACAGGACTCCGG
>JAYSSN010000028.1:0-5261 GCA_043720555.1 Rhodobacterales bacterium
CCAAGGATCGCCGCATCGCCAGCATTCCCGGGGGCCACGGCCCTTCGGCGGCGCTTGCCCTTGGCCTGCTGCTTCTTAGCCGCTTCTGAGCGTGCCCACTGGGTGCGACCGCTCAGAAGTGTTCAGCACCCGAAGCCCGGCCAAGAAACACACTCAAGGATCACCGACATGACCAGGACCGATCAACCCCGCGTGTTGATATTCGACACCACCCTGCGCGACGGCGAACAAAGCCCCGGCGCCACCATGACCCACACCGAGAAGCTGGAGATCGCGACCCTGCTGGACGAGATGGGCGTCGATATCATCGAGGCCGGTTTTCCGATCGCCTCGGAAGGCGATTTCGCGGCGGTCAGCGAGGTGGCCAGGCTGGCGAAGACCGCCACGATCTGCGGGCTGGCGCGGGCGAATTTCAAGGATATCGACCGCTGCTGGGATGCGGTGCGCCACGCCCGCAGTCCGCGCATCCACACCTTCATCGGCACCTCGCCCCTGCACCGCGCCATTCCCAATCTGGACATGGATCAGATGGCGACCCGCATCCACGACACTGTAACCCACGCCCGCAATCTGTGCGACAATGTCCAGTGGTCGCCGATGGACGCCACGCGGACGGAACATGATTACCTCTGCCGCGTCGTGGAGATCGCGATCAAGGCCGGCGCCACCACGATCAACATTCCCGACACGGTGGGCTACACCGCCCCGCGTGAAAGCGCGGCGCTGATCCGCATGCTGTTGGAACGCGTACCCGGCGCAGATGGGATCATCTTCGCCACCCATTGCCACAACGATCTGGGCATGGCGACGGCGAATGCGCTTGCCGCGGTCGAGGCGGGTGCACGCCAGATCGAATGCACGATCAATGGTCTGGGCGAACGCGCGGGCAATACCGCACTGGAAGAGGTCGTGATGGCGATGAAGGTGCGCAACGACATCATGCCCTACCAGACCCGCATCGATACGACCAAGATCATGAACATCTCGCGCAAGGTCGCCACTGTCAGCGGCTTTGCCGTGCAGTTCAACAAGGCCATCGTCGGCAAGAACGCCTTCGCGCACGAATCCGGCATCCATCAGGACGGCATGCTGAAGAACGCCGAAACCTTTGAAATCATGCGCCCGCAGGACATCGGCCTGTCCGAGACGAGCCTTGTCATGGGCAAACACTCCGGCCGCGCAGCACTCCGCGCGAAACTGCGCGAACTCGGCTATGAACTGGCCGACAACCAGCTGGCGGATGTCTTTGTGCGCTTCAAGGCGTTGGCGGACCGCAAGAAAGAAGTCTACGACGAAGACCTGATTGCCCTGATGCAAGAGCAGGGCTCCCATGAGGTGCACGACACGCTGCACGTCAAACGCCTGCGCGTGATCTGCGGTACCGATGGCCCGCAAGAGGCCGAACTGACGCTGACCATCGACGGCGTGGATCATTCCATCGACGCCACTGGCGACGGCCCTGTTGATGCGGCGTTCAATGCGGTCAAGATGCTGGTGCCTCACAACGCGCGCCTGCAGCTTTATCAGGTCAGCGCTGTCACCGAAGGCACCGACGCCCAGGCCACCGTGACCGTCCGGGTAGAGGAGGACGGCCGCATCGCCACTGGTCAGTCGGCCGATACCGATACCGTCGTCGCCAGCGTCAAGGCTTATGTGAACTGCCTCAACCGCCTGATCCAGCGCCGCGCGAAATCAGCCCCGGACAGCGATGTGAAATCGGTGAATTACAAAGACGCGGGCTGACGCAACTGGACATGCATCGTCTAATCTCTATATTAATAAAAATAAATATATGGATTCGACTATGCTTGACCGTCTCGACCTCATCTTCGCAGCCCTTGCCAATCCGACCCGGCGGGCGATGCTTGACCGCCTGATCGCGGGCGAGGCATCGGTCAGCAGCCTTGCGGCTCCCTTTGCGCTCAGCCAACCCACAATTTCGACGCATCTGAAAATTCTGGAGGCTGCCGGCCTGATAACGCGCGGGCGCGCGGCAAACACGCGCCCGGTGCGCCTGCAGCCAACTGCAATGGCAGCCATCGACGGTTGGGTCGGCCAGTACCGCGCGCTTGGGGAACAGCGGCTTGATCAGCTTGAAACCACCGCGACCCAACTTCACCAAAAGGATATCGGGCATGGCAATGACAACACCTGAACCTGAAAACCTGCGCAAGTCATCGGTCAGCCGGGTGATGAACGTTCCGGCCAGATACGTTTTTCTGGCCTATGCAAGCCCTGAACACCTCAAACGCTGGTTCGGGCCAGTGGGCTATCCCGTGACAATGTGTGAAAGCGATTTTCGCGTCGGCGGCAAGTGGCGCATGGCGATGACTGGCCCCGACGGCGTGCAAGGCCCCGCCTTCGGTGGCGCCTATCTGGAGATTACGCCCCACAGCCGCATCGTCTGTGACAATGGGTTCGAGGATCCGTCGGGTGGCGACATGCAGATCCGGAACCCCGGTCGCATGGTCATGACCACGACATTCGACGAGGCTTCAGGCCAGACCACGGTCACGGTATCGACCCTGTTTGAAACCGTCGCGATGAAGGACGAATACCTCGGAATGGGCATGGCCGAAGGCACGTTGTCCGGCCTGGATCAGTTGCAAGACGTGGCGCGCGAACTTTCGCAAGGCAATTGATCAGACGGCAGTATCGCAATGTGGATGGGCAGGATTGCCTATCCACACTGGCTATCGCTTCATTTCCATCAACGTATTCGCCCCATCCACCACCAGCATCGCGCCATTGACATAAGACGCCCCCTCACTGGCCAGAAACACGACGCAGGCCGCGACCTCATCCGGTGTGCCCGACCGCCCGGTGGGGCACACCTTGCCCGCCCGCACTTCTTTGGCCGAAGATGATCCTGTGGTGATCCATCCCGGCAGCACCGCATTGCAGGTGATCCCGTGGCGCGCATATTCAAGTGCCGTCGACCGCGTCAGCCCGGTCATCGCAGCCTTGGCCGTGCCGTAGCCCGCCGACCCGTCGATCGTCGCCAGCGGCCCCGTCACCGATGCCATGTTGACGATCCGCCCATAGCCTGACGCCTGCATCACCGGCAGCGCCGCCCGGATGCAGTGAAATGCCGTCGTCACATTCAGTGCCAGATGATGCGCCCAAGCCGCATCTGACAGATCACCCACCTGCGCCCGCTTGGCCGATTTGCCTGTCTGCACCATGCCTGCATTGTTCACCAGAACCTCAACCGGTCCCAATGCCGCCACCACTGCCGCAAACAGACCCGCCACCGCGACCGGATCGGTCAGATCGGCCCTGGTCGCCATGCACCCCTGCCCCAGTTCGCGCGCCCGCTCGAATATCCGGTCACTGGTGGCGGTGATCGCCACTCTGGCACCCGCCGCCAGCAGCGCCCGCGCGGTGGCAAAACCAATCCCCGTCTCACTGCCGCACCCCGTGACCAAGGCTACCCGCCCGTGCACACCCGCCATGTCCAGCCCCCGATGATCCCATGCCGAACCTAACCAGACTACGCCGGTGCAGCCAGCAAAAAGCCGCTCCCGTCCGGCCACGGCCCCCGTCAAGCCGCGAATCTGGTGCTCCCCCCAAGCATCGGTTTGGGTGGATCGTGGCGCGACACATCGTCAAGACCCGGTCCAAGCCGTGCCGACCGGCAAAAAACCGGCTTCCGGCGCACAGCGCCACACATGCCCTTGATTGTGATTATCAATTATAAAATTGGGAAAACACCCAGTTTGGTCGCCACTTTCTTGCAGTAATCACATATTATTGAGGGTAACCAGCCGACCTTGCCCTGCGCATCAGTGCCGTTGGATCATGTGCATCGTGGCGCACCCCTTTCCCTTCTCCCGCCCTGTTTCTATAAGGGCCTGCCTGCCTCAGAACAGAGTCGCGGGCACGTTTCATATTGCGCATCAAGGACCACCTGCACATGTCGATACTCTCGAGCCTCTTCTCGTCGGACATGGCCATTGACCTCGGCACCGCGAACACACTGGTTTATGTGCGGGGCAAGGGGATCGTGCTGAACGAGCCTTCGGTGGTGGCCTATCACATCAAGGACGGCAAAAAACAGGTGCTGGCCGTTGGCGAGGACGCCAAGCTGATGCTGGGCCGCACCCCCGGCACCATTCAGGCAATCCGGCCGATGCGTGATGGCGTCATCGCCGACTTCGACAGTGCCGAAGAGATGATCAAGCATTTCATCCGCAAGGTCCACAAGCGTACGACGTTTTCCAAACCCAAGATCATCGTCTGCGTGCCCTACGGTGCCACGCCGGTCGAAAAACGCGCCATCCGCCAATCCGTGCTGTCTGCGGGCGCACGCCGCGCCGGCCTGATCGCCGAACCGATTGCCGCGGCCATCGGCGCGGGCATGCCCATCACCGACCCCACCGGCAACATGGTGGTCGACATCGGCGGTGGCACGACTGAAGTCGCCGTGCTGTCGCTTGGCGACATCGTCTATGCCCGCTCTGTCCGCGTCGGTGGTGACCGCATGGATGAGGCGATCATCAACTATCTGCGCCGCCATCAGAACCTGCTGATCGGCGAATCCACGGCCGAACGGATCAAGACCTCTATCGGCACCGCACGGATGCCCGATGACGGGCGGGGTGCCTCGATGACAATCCGGGGCCGTGACCTGCTGAATGGCGTGCCCAAGGAAACCGAAATCAACCAGGCCCAGGTGGCCGAGGCGCTGGCTGAACCCGTGCAGCAGATCTGCGATGCGGTGATGCAGGCGCTGGAGGCGACACCGCCGGATCTGGCGGCCGATATCGTGGACCGCGGCGTGATGCTGACGGGCGGCGGTGCGCTGCTCGGCGATCTGGACCTGTCGTTGCGCGAACAGACCGGTCTTTCGATCAGTGTTGCCAACGAATCGCTGAACTGCGTGGCGCTTGGCACGGGCAAGGCGTTGGAGTACGAAAAGCAACTGCGGCATGTGATCGACTACGACAGCTGATCTGGTCGCAAGGCGGCAAGGCCCATGGCAAAGACGCGCACCGATCCCGAAGAATTCTCACGCCCTCTGCGTCGGGTGCTGATCGGCTTGCTTGTGCTGTTTCTGGTCGGCCTGTTCATGCTTTGGCGTATCGACAGCCCCCGCGTCGAACGCTTTCGCGCGGCGCTGGTGGACCGCGTTGTGCCCTCGTTCGACTGGGCGATGGCCCCGATCACAAAGATCGCGGGCATGATCGACCAGTTTGAAAGCTACACCCGTATCTATGAACAAAATCAGGAACTGCGCCGCGAATTGCAGCAGGTGCGTG
>JAYSSN010000029.1:0-2156 GCA_043720555.1 Rhodobacterales bacterium
GCGGTGCTGGCAGAGTTCGGGTCCTGGACCGGCCTGACGCCGCTGACCCGCCGCCCGATGCGCGATCATCTGGACGCCACCGACTTCAGCTGAGTGCCGCCAGCTTGTCGTAGAAATGCAGGAAGACATCGTCGCGCTGCACGTCATGCGCCTCGCGCATCAGATGGCGGTCGGTGTCCTTGCGCCAGTGCAGGTCATCGGTCAGCACCGGGGATGATGTCAGGAACGTGGGCACCCAGTCGGGGTTCACCAGCCAGGCGATGCAGATCATGTCCCAGATCACCCATGTCCTGCGGGCGGTATCGGACAGCGCAAACATGTCGTGCAGCGGATTGTGGGTGTAAAGGTGATGCAGATAGTCGCCAATTGCGCCGCGACCGTTCACATGCGCCGCCATCTCGGGCAGCGAGATTTTCAACTGCGCCCCCACATGATACCCCGGCAGGTAAACCAGCGGCACTCCGCTGTCGAACATCAGTCGTGACGACGCCACATCCTGCACAAGGTTCAGCGACGGGCGCACCAGATGCGGCGCGTGGGACGGATAGGCCGAGGTCCAGATCACAACGATATCGCGGATGATCTCGGGTGCTGTCATCAGGGCGGCGGCGATGTTCGTGACGCAGCCCATCGCCGCAATGTAAAGCGGATCATCGCCGGATTTCGCAAGATCGATAATCGCCGTGACCGCGTCCGACAGTACCGGATGCTCAGGGTCGGTCATATACCGGCCCGCGCCACGAAACACCCGCGCTCCGGGGGCGATGCCACATTTGTCATAGACGCGCAGAATTTCCTGATAGCTCAGTTCCATCCCTTCGGCGGGGCCAACCAGGTTCAGGTCATCCACCCGCCGCCCCTGCGCATGCAGCCGGCTCAACCAGCCCTGAAATCCGCCGACCAGATGTTCTGCGTGCGTGCCACCCTCCTGCATGGCGCGTTCGCCGGCCTTCAATTCGGGGATATGGTGGGCAAAGGAAAACGGCTCTGCCGTCACTGCCTCGACGGTCATTCGCTCTGGCGTCAGCAGCGCCCAGGCGATGGCGTATTGGTCGTCGATTTCATTGGCCGCGTCGGTGTCGATCACAAGCCGCACCGGGCCTTGCGGCGGCGCGAGCCGTGCCGTGCGAAACGCGGGATCAAGTTCCGGGAACCGGGTCATGGCATTATCCTAGCTATGGCGGGGTGTGCGGGCTTGTCGCGTCAGGTTGAAGCTGACCGCGCCGGTCCGGTAGACGTCCTCGTGAAAAACGGTTGACCCATCGTCGCCAAAGGCCGAACAGGCCTGCTTCAGCAACGGGGTGCCTTCGATGATGCCAAAGGTGGCGGCCATGCCTGCATCGGCAATCACCGGGCTGATGTCCTCGCAGGCGGCCGACCATTCCAGTCTGAACCGGTCCGACAGAATGCGCAGGATGGATTGCTTGGGACCGGTTTCGGGGAAATCAGCAGGTAGCGCACCCGTCAGAAACTGTGCAGGGGCATAGGTCATCACCAGCATCCGCGGCACGCCGTCGACCGAACGCAACCGCTGTATGCGGGTGACGGGCGTGACGGTCATGCTTGCGGGCAGATGCGCCAGTGCCGGGGCATCCGGGGCAAAGGTATCAATCGACAGCAGCCGCGTCGTGGGTTCGTGCCCCGCCCGCAGCATCGCGTCGGTAAACGACGTCAGGCAGGTATCGGACGCCGGCGACAGCGTAATCAGCCGGTAACCGCTGCCTTGCCTGCTTTCCACGTAACCGTCTTGCACCAGCATATCCAGCGCGCGGCGGATGGTGACGCGGCTGACACCAAAATGCGTTGCAAGCTCTCCTTCGGTTGGCATCCGGCTGCCGACGTTATAGCGCCCGGACTTGATCCGGTCCAGGATGGTCCGGTAGGCCATTTCGTATTTCGGAAGTTCTGCGCCGGCGCTCATTTTCTGGTCCTCATGCGGGCCGGACGATCATGGTCCGGGAATGGAGTGACAGGGCGTCGCGGCCCTGGCCTGTTTGCTTGATGCCGCGTAAGGGCGATGCCGTATCGGTTTCGCCCCGGCAGTTCACCCGGCCGGTGCCTGCCTGATGCCGGTCTGCCATCCGCCGGACGGGGCGCACATCCTGTGACCAAAACCCTGCGGCCAGTCCGTACGCCGCGGCATGGACCAGTTGCCT
>JAYSSN010000030.1:0-5252 GCA_043720555.1 Rhodobacterales bacterium
ACGAAATCCACGGCGTCCGCGATTCCGTTCCAAAATGCCGCGTCGAAAGCCAGCGTGTCGATGTTGTTCTGAAAATCGGTGATCCGGTCGATGCCAAAGTCTGCGCCAAAGACAAAGACGTCGGCATCCCCGCCGCCTGTCAGGGCGTCATTTCCGGTCCCGCCTGCCAGCGTATCAAGCCCTGCGCCACCGTTCAGGGTGTCATTGCCCTCGCCGCCGGTCATGCTGTCGTTGCCTGCGTCGCCGGACAATCGGTCGGTGCCGCCCGCGCCGAAAAGCAGGTCATTGCCTGTGCCACCTGATACCGTGTCGCCACCGGCCGCGCCGGTTTCCGCGTTGTCCTCAAACGTGTCGTTGCCGGTGCCCAGGTACACCGTGTCCGCGCCGGTCCCGGCATCGACCACATCGTCGCCGCCACCCATGCGCTCGGAAATCCGGTCAGACCCGGCACCACCTGCGACGGTATCGTTGCCCATGCCGCCGTCAAGGATATCATCACCCTGATCGCCAAACAGCAGATCCGCATCCGGCCCGCCAAACAGTCTGTCATTGCCTGCGCCACCGTGCAGGCTGTCATTGCCAACCAGGCCGTAGACGGTATCGTTCCCGCGCATCGCATGAATTTCGTTGGCCAGCGGATTGCCCGAAATGGCGTCTGCGCCGTCACCGGTCACCACGTTTTCAAACTGCGATCCTGTGGCAAGCGTTGCCCATTGCTGGCCCGCCACACTGATTCTGCCGTTCCCGTTGGCGTAGAGCGTCATGTTCACCGGCCCGGCGATGGAGGCCATGTTGATCCAGTCATTCCCGCCATTCGCATCCGCCAGCACGCGGTCCCGCCCGCCGTTCCAGTGCGCGGCACCGGTGCCGGTGATCGTCAGGAAGTCCTTGGTGATGTGATGGACGTCATCCCCGCTGACATCGGGGGCACTGCCGTAAAAGTCGAGCGTGACGTTGGTGATGACGCCGTTGCTGTTGCCCGGCAGATCACCCTCGACGCCAAACGCCCAGACGCCTTGCGCGAGCATGCCAAGGGCGTGGGCCACACCGAAGGTCCAGCGAAAGGTGCCGCTGATATCGGCAGTCAGGATGCGATCAACCAGATCAGTCGAGCTGAACACATCAAACCGGGTGCCATCAGGCGCCATCAGGTAGAATTCCGCATACTGCGGCTGGGTCGACTGGAAGAAGGCGTAGTCCACGGTGAATGAGACATCGATATGCGCGATGGTCAGGGCCGCGCTGACGGCAATGTCGATTTCAAGGGGCGTGTCCATTGCGCCTGCGAAAGCAAAACCGCCGGGATCAAGGCTGGCCTGCATAGACGCGGTGATCTCGTTCGCGCTCGTCTTTGCCGTATCGGCCCACAGGCGCCATGCCTCGGCCATCCGCACAGCGGCAAATGCATCAACCCGACCATAGCCGTAGTCGCGGCTGATCGCGTGGCCGCCGCCGTTCCAGTTGTTTCCGCTCAACTGGCTGTAGAAGCCTTCGACCTCATCAGGGGCGGCAGCGCCGATGCCTGATCCCGTCAATGCTGCTGATGTCGCCAGAATCTCGCGGACGTCGCGCCAGCCGAGGGCATTGTTGGCCTCCAGCATCAACGCGACGACGCCCGAGACGACGGGTGTCGCCGCAGACGTGCCGCCGAAGGTGGACGTATAATCGCCTGCGATACCGGCAGTGGTGTTATAGCCGTTACCCCCCATCAGATCGGTCGTGACCGACGCAGCCCCGGCCGCGATCAGGATATTTGTGCCAAAATTGGAATAGCTGGCGACGGCCCCCGTAGATGTCAGCGCCGCGACGCTGACGACAAACCGCGAACCGTTGATGCCTTCACCATTGGCGTTCGCCCCGTCATTCCCGGCAGCCTTGACGATGATGGTGCCAAGCCCGCCACGCCCGGTGGCCGCGACATCGCCGAACGCCTCAATGGTGGCAGCGCCTGTTGACAGCGGATCGCCGCGGTTCAGAGCCTCGTTAAAATAAGGGTCATATCCCCAACTGTTCGACATGATGTCAAAGCTGCCGGCATGCCGGTAGGCTGCCAGTTCGATGCCGAAGTCGGCATCCAGCCGGGGCTCCGACAACATGTTCATCCCCGTCAGTGTGGCACCCCAGGCAACGCCGACGCCGCCGATGCCGTTTCCTGCCTCTGCCGCGATCAGCCCCGCAACCGATGTGCCGTGGCCATCGGCGTCCGCGCCGGGAACCGTGTTGATTGGATAGGCATCATAAATGGCGCCTCCATACTGGAAATGCAGCGTTGCATCATAGTTGTCGTTCAGATCGGCGTGCGTGTATTGCACCCCGTCATCATAGACCCCGACCGTCACCCCGGCGCCGGAATATTCGTTCCAGATGGTCCGGATGTCACCCATCAGATTGAAATGCCACTGGCGGGCAAACAGCGGGTCGGTGAAGGTTACCATCGTCGACTTTCCATAGGTACATGCTACCCGGACAGCCCGGACGCGCATGCGTGGGGTCTACTGCCGATGATTGTCTTTTTTGTGGCATATCCGAAAGCCGGAATCACGCGGGAAATGCGCGACATGCCGCACTAAGCGGCCGACATCCGCGCGCAAGTTCCAACCGCCGCGTGACGTTCGCGCGAATTGCAGCTGGCCATGAACAATCTGTGAACTCGGCCTTTCGCCTGCGGAAAATCACGGTATACTCACCCGAATGAACGGGTGGGATGAAGCAGAGGCATTCGAGGCGGCGGTGCCGCTGTCGCAGCGCGCATTGGCGGGGCGTGGCGCGCCCTATCTGGATGAGCTGAACCCCGCACAACGCGCGGCGGTCGAGGCGCTGGATGGTCCGGTTCTGATGCTGGCGGGGGCGGGCACCGGCAAGACCAAGGCGCTGACGGCGCGGATCGTGCATCTGCTGCGGACGGGCCGGGCGCGGCCGAATGAAATTCTGGCGGTGACCTTCACCAACAAGGCCGCGCGCGAGATGAAGCTGCGCGTGGGCCGGATGCTGGGTGAAGTAGCCGAAGGCATGCCTTGGATGGGCACGTTCCATTCGATCAGCGTGAAAATCCTGCGCCGCCATGCCGAGCTGGTGGGGCTGAAGTCGAATTTCACGATTCTGGACACTGACGACCAGTTACGCCTATTGAAGCAGTTGATTGCCGCGGCGAATATCGACGAAAAACGCTGGCCTGCGCGACTGCTGGCCAGCCTGATCGACGGCTGGAAGAACCGCGCGCTGACGCCCGACCGTGTGCCATCGGCAGATGGCAGTGCCTACAATAACCGCGGCACCGAACTCTACGAGGCTTATCAGGAACGCCTGCGCACGCTGAATGCCACCGACTTCGGTGACCTGCTGCTTCACGTCGTCACGATCTTTCAAAAGCATGCCGATGTGCTGGACCAGTATCAACGCTGGTTCCGCTACATTCTGGTGGACGAATATCAGGACACGAACGTCGCCCAATACCTGTGGCTGCGCTTGCTGGCCCAGATGCATCGCAACATCTGTTGCGTGGGCGACGATGACCAGTCGATCTACGGGTGGCGCGGTGCGGAAGTCGGCAACATCCTGCGGTTTGAAAAGGATTTTCCCGGCGCACAGGTCGTGCGGCTGGAACAGAACTACCGATCAACCGCGCATATCCTTGCGGCCGCCAGTGGCGTGATTGCCGCAAACCAGAGCCGTTTGGGCAAGACGCTGTGGACGGCTGCGGAGGGCGGCGAAAAGGTTCGTCTGATCGGCCACTGGGATGGCGAGGAAGAGGCCCGCTGGATCGGCGATGAAGTCGAGGCGCTGCAGCAGGGCAAGCGCGGACCGGATCCGATCGACCTGAACCATCAGGCAATTCTGGTGCGCGCCAGCCACCAGATGCGGGCGTTCGAGGATCGGTTTCTGACGATCGGGCTGCCGTATCGTGTCATCGGCGGGCCGCGTTTCTATGAACGGTTGGAAATCCGCGATGCGATGGCCTATTTCCGGCTGGCGGTGTCGCCCGACGACGATCTGGCCTTTGAACGGGTGGTCAACACCCCCAAGCGCGGCCTTGGCGACAAGGCGCAGGCCGATATGCGGCGCGAAGCGCGGCAGGGGGGCGCGTCGCTCGTTTCAGGATCGCGCGCGCTTTTGGCGGCTGGTGGCATCGGCGGGAAGGGTGCAGGGCAGTTGCGGGCCTTGTGCGACGGCATCGACCGCTGGCATGATCTGACGCTGAAGCCGGGACAAAGCCATATCGAGCTGGCCGAGATGATTCTGGACGAGTCCGGCTATACCGAGATGTGGCAGAACGACAAGACGCCGGAAGCGCCGGGGCGGCTGGAGAACCTGAAGGAACTGGTCAAGGCGCTGGAGCAGTTTGAAAACCTGCAAGGCTTTCTGGAACATGTCTCCCTGATCATGGAAAACGATACCGAAGAGGCGGTGGAAAAGGTCAGCATCATGACCCTGCACGCGGCCAAGGGCCTTGAATTTCCCGCCGTTTTTCTGCCGGGCTGGGAGGATGGGCTGTTCCCGAGCCAGCGCAGCATGGACGAGTCCGGCGTGAAAGGGTTGGAGGAGGAACGCCGCCTGGCCTATGTGGGCATCACACGGGCGGAACGCATCTGCACGGTGTCCTTTGCATCAAACCGCAGGGTTTACGGACAGTGGCAAAGCCAGTTGCCGTCACGCTTTATCGACGAGTTGCCCGCAGCCCATGTGGATGTGCTGACACCCCCCGGTCTTTATGGGGGCGGTTATGGCGCGGCGGCATCGGTGGGTTTTGGCGCGTCGATCGAGGAGCGTGCGACCAGGGCCGACGTCTATAATTCGCCCGGCTGGCGGCGGCTGCAGGAACGCGTGGCGATCCGGCCCGTGGCGCAGCCGCGCGAAAGTCGGAATGTGACGATTGACGCGACCGCGATCAGCGGGTTTTCGCGTGGCGACCGGGTGTTCCATGCGAAATTCGGTTACGGCACGGTCGCAGGGATCGAAGGCGACAAGCTGGATATCCGGTTTGACAAGGCCGGCGACAAGAAGATTGTCGCACGTTTCGTGGTCGACGCGGATTCTGCGGACGACGTGCCGTTTTGAGAACGGCTGGGGGCTGTCTGCCCCCAGACCCCCGAGGATATTTCCGGACAAGAAATGGAGTTAGCGGCGCAAGGCGGCGATGGCCTGCGCCAGATCGATCGCCCCGTCATAAAGCGCGCGGCCCGAGATGGCCCCCGCGATGACGCCCGTGTCGCGCAGCCCGATCAGGTCGGCCAGCGATGACACGCCGCCAGAGG
>JAYSSN010000031.1:0-5243 GCA_043720555.1 Rhodobacterales bacterium
CCTGCGATTGCCCGTATCTGCCGTGATCTTGACGAAGCAACTCGGCTTTTGCCAGGGCTGCGGACGGCTCTTGCCCGGTGCCTCGATACCGGGTCCGAACTTTCGACCGAGGATCGTCATTTGTTGACATTGTTTGCAGGCCATGTGCGGCGTCACCTTGCCGCAGAAAACGCAATCCTGTTGCCGATTGCCCGCGCCCGCCTGACACGGCGCGATCTGGAAGCGCTGTCGAGACAGATGCGGACGCGCCGAGGCTTGCCAACTGTTGCGGAGACACCGAATGCTGACTGATCTTCTGGCACGAAATCGGGATTGGTCGGCAAGCCGCCAAGCGCAAGAACCCGATGCGACAGATGCGGGATCGTTGATGGCACCGGTCCAACAGGCACCGGGCATCTCGCAAGCCGCTCGGCGAGGTACTTCCGGTCGCCATGCGTGCGCCCAGTTGTGTCAAGGCGAAGCAGATCGTCGATCAGCCGCTCGAGGCGCCGGGAGCCCGGGCTTGCCGGGTCTGTTGGTTTCGCGAGATGAGCGTCGCAAAAGGCGCAGTACTGCTGTGGCACAAGGCGAGCTTGGCTGAACGACGCAAGGCCCTGACCACACGCCGAGCAGCGGTCACGCAACCGGCAACCATGGTGGAAGCAGGACACGCGGGTTGCCAGGGTCCAGCTGCGCCGGAAATAGGGCAGCTCGTCTTCCCGCAAGCAGGTGGGACAGAATTGCAGCTAGCAGGACTGCGCGCTCGATGTCCCTGCATCTTGCGGCCGAGTTCGCATCCACAAGCGCATGTTTGAGAGCGGACTATGGGCAAGACTAAGACCGTCAAGCTCGTCGGGGCAGACTGACGCCTGGTCGAGCAGCAAGCGACGAACAGCCTCCGGCAGATCCCGGTCAAGTTGAGCCGACCATGTCTCGCCGGCCGCTCCGAGCACCGCACCGAAATAGCGTGGCGGCACACCGTTGTGCATGCGCGAGCCGATGCAGCCAACTTGACAAAAGCTCGCCACGCGCTGGCTGGACCTCCCCCGGCCCAGCGGCGTCCCGCCGCCACTCTGTAGCGACGGGCGGGAGAGACGGAGATCCTCGGCTCATTGCTGGTCATGTCATGTCATCGCATGACGCAAGGCAGAGTTCCGTCGCTGTGAAAGCGGCACATAGCCAAGAGCCATGACGGTGCTGGCCGTGATCCGTTCCTCACCGTTCACGACAACTGCACCAACAAACTTCGGCGCGTCATGAGGGCGGTCAGGCGAAGGCCGCGGATTTGCCTGCGATGGTGATTGTGCCAGAGATTGGTTTGTGCAGGCCCGACAGCAGGCGAACCAGCGTCGATTTACCCGCACCATTGTCGCCCAGAAAACACGGTACCTCACCCGGAAAAACCTCAATATTGATGTCGTCCAAGACGTCAAGGGCATCTGCAAATGCCGGACTTCGGAACCAGAACGATTCACTCTCAACCCAATGCACCAAATTCCGGGATCAAGCAGCTACTACTGTACTGATATTATTATTTACAAATGAGAACTTTCAGATGGAAACCTTCACCCCCACAGCAACCGGATTGCCAGCAGCGTTGATGTCCCCACCAGCAATGGCTTGATCAGCCGCGCGCCCAAACGCATCGCCAGCCTTGCCCCCAGCGACGCCCCCGCCACCTGCGCCAGCCCCATGGCGATCCCGATGATCCACCACGGCGCACCCGTGATCGCAAAGGCCAGAAGCCCCCCGATGTTGGACGCGAAGTTAAGCAGTTTGGTATGGGCGGTGGCCTTCAGCACGCCGTAACCCGCCAGCATCACGAACCCGATCATGTAAAACGCCCCCGCCCCCGGCCCGATCAGCCCGTCATAGCCGCCGATCACCGGCACGATCAGCGCGCTGAACAGCGCAGGCCGCAGGGGCACATGGCGGTCAGCGTCCGTCAGGCCGGGCTTCAGCGCAAAGAACGCCGCGATGGCAATCAGGATAACCGGCAGCGCCACCCGCAAACCGTCTGTCGGGATGATGCCCGCCAGCGCAGCGCCGGCAAGGCCGGCCGCAAACGCAGCCGCCGCAGCCGGCAGTTGCTGCCGCAGATCGACATGCCCCGCGCGGGCATAGGCCACCGTCGCCGTTGCCGCCCCGAACGAGCCCTGCACCTTGTTGGTTGCCAGCGCCTCCAGCGGCGATGCCCCGGCCAGCAGAAGCACCGGCAGGGTGATCAGGCCACCTCCGCCCGCGATGCTATCCACGAACCCTGCGATGAAGGCCACAAGGATCAGTATCACGGCAAGGTCGGCGGTGACCTCAAACAACAAATTCTTCCCGCGCATAGCCCTGGATGAACAACAGCGCCGTCAGATCGCCATGGTTGATGCGGATATCACACTGCGCGGCCACGCTGGGCTTGGCGTGCAGCGCCACCCCCGCCCCTGCGCGCGCCAGCATCCCCAGATCATTCGCGCCATCCCCCACCGCCATCACCTGCTCCGGCGTCAGGCCAAGGCGCGCGCAGATGTCGTCCAGCGCCGCCACCTTGGCGGCACGCCCGAGGATCGGCTCTGCCACCGTCCCCACAAGCTGCCCGTCCGCGATATGCAGCGTATTCGCCCGGTTCTCATCAAACCCCAGCACCTCCGCAATCCGTGTTGTGAAGGCGGTAAACCCGCCCGACACCAGCGCCGCATATGCGCCGTTCGCCTTCATCGTGGCCAACAGCACGCCCCCCCCCGGCATCAGCGTGATGCGGTCGCGGATAACTGCGGCGATCACCGCCTCGGGCAGCCCCTTCAGCAGTCCCACGCGTTCACGCAAGGCGGCCTCGAAATCCAGCTCGCCATTCATTGCGCGCGCGGTGATGCCCGCCACATGCGCGCCCACACCCGCCTCATCGGCCAGCTCGTCAATGCATTCCTGCTCGATCATGGTGCTGTCCATGTCCGCCAGCAGCACCCGCTTGCGCCGCCCGTCTGCCGCCTGCACCACCAGATCGACGCCCAGAGGCTGCAGCCCCGCCCACACGTCCCAGCGGTTGTCCGGCATCACTTCCAGCGCAAACTCCGCCGCCACACCGGGATCCAGCCAGCGCGCATCCCCGCCACCCCAGGCATTGCGCAGCGATTCCACCGTCGCGCGGTCCAGCACGGGGCTGTCGGGATTGGTCAGAAGTGAGGCGATGAACATGCAGGTTTCCGATAGTGAACGGTTGCGTCGCATTTGGCCGGACAAACGGCGCTTTACGCCGATTTTCCGGCTTGTGCCAGAGCGGCGCGGCCCGTATTGCCAGCAGCGGGACACCCTTCCCCAACGAAGGGCATTTATCTGGAAGGATACCATGTCTGATCTGCCCGCACCGGCACAGCGCCCGGCAAATCCGCGCTTCTCCTCTGGCCCATGCGCCAAGGTTCCCGGCTTTTCCCTTGAACAGTTGTCCGATGCGCCGCTTGGCCGCTCGCACCGTGCCGCCGTTGGCAAGGCCAAACTGAAACAGGCAATCGACCTGACGCGCGACATCCTCGGCGTACCTGACGGTTACCGGATCGGTATCGTGCCGGGGTCGGACACGGGTGCTGTCGAAATGGCGATGTGGACGATGCTGGGTGCCCGCCCGGTTGAAATGCTGGCCTGGGAAAGTTTTGGTGAGGGCTGGGTCACCGACGCTGTGAAACAGCTGAAGCTGGATGCCACGGTGCGCATTGCGCCCTATGGCCAGATCGTGGATTTCACACAGGTCGATTTCGACAAGGATGTCGTGTTCACCTGGAACGGCACCACGTCGGGGGTCTGCCTGCCCCACGGCGATGCGATCCCGGCGGATCGTGCGGGCCTGACCATCTGCGACGCGACCAGCGCCGCCTTCGCCATGGAGCTGCCCTGGGACAGGCTGGATGTCGTAACCTTCTCCTGGCAAAAGGTGCTGGGCGGCGAAGGCGCGCATGGCATGCTGATCCTGTCGCCCCGCGCGGTGGAACGGCTGGAAACCTACACCCCCGCCTGGCCACTGCCGAAGATTTTCCGCCTGACCTCCAAAGGCAAGCTGATCGAAGGCATTTTTGCAGGCGAGACGATCAACACCCCGTCCATGCTCGCGGTCGAGGATTACCTCGTGGCGCTGCAGTGGGCGCAAGGCATTGGCGGGTTGAAGGGCCTGATTGCGCGATCCGGGGCGAATGCCAAAGCGGTAGCCGATTTCGTGGCCGCGAACGACTGGATCGTCAATCTGGCGGAAGACCCCGCAACAGCATCGACGACCAGTGTCTGCCTGAGATTCGCCGACCCGCGCATCATCGATGGCGAGGCGTTTGCCAAAGCGGTGGCCAAACGGCTGGAAAAGGCGGGCGTCGCCTATGACGTGGGCGCGTACCGCGACGCGCCTCCCGGCCTGCGTATCTGGTGCGGATCGACAGTGGAAACATCGGACGTGACCGCCCTGATGCCGTGGATCGCGCATGCGTTTCACGCCGAGATCGCGGCATTGCCGAAATCCACCTGACGCGATGGTGGGGTGAAGCCCCACCCTACAGCACCCCGCAGGGTGGGGTTTTTGTCCCCCACCTTCCCGCCCCCCCACAAAGGATCCACAGCCATGGCCCCCCGCGTTCTCGTATCCGACGAACTGTCCGAAACCGCCGTCCAGATCTTCCGCGACCGCGGGGTCGAGGTGGACTACATGCCCAAACTCGGCAAAGACAAAGACGCGCTCGCCGCGATCATCGACCAATACGATGGCCTGGCCATCCGCTCGGCCACCAAAGCCACCGAAAAGCTGCTGGAAAAGGCGACCCGGCTAAAGGTGATCGGCCGCGCCGGGATTGGTGTGGATAACGTCGATATCCCCGCCGCATCGAAGAAGGGCATCATCGTGATGAACACACCCTTCGGCAATTCCATCACCACCGCCGAACATGCCATTGCCATGATGTTTGCGGTCGCGCGCCAATTGCCGGAAGCCTCGGTATCAACCCACGCCGGCAAGTGGGAAAAGTCGCGCTTCATGGGGGTAGAGCTTTACAACAAGACCCTCGGCGTGATCGGCGCGGGCAACATCGGCGGCATCGTCTGCAACCGGGCCATCGGTCTGCACATGAAGGTGGTCGCCTATGACCCGTTCTTGTCCGAAGAGCGGGCCAAGACCATGGGCGTGACCAAGGTGGACCTGGACGAATTGCTGGCGCGCGCCGATTTCATCACCCTGCATGTGCCCCTGACCGACAAGACGCGTAACATCCTCAGCCGCGAGCACCTGCTGAAAACCAAAAAGG
>JAYSSN010000032.1:0-5239 GCA_043720555.1 Rhodobacterales bacterium
ACCTGATAGCTGATCCGGGCGGGGGCCGACACCTGGGCGATGGGGCGGGGGAACATTCAGTAACCCTCCTTCTCGTCACGGACCATCTTCCAGATGAAACCGCTGATGAACACCATCATGATCATGAACAGCACCACCGCGATAGCGGCCCCGTACCCCATACGGAACCCGTATTCCGACAGCGCCTGTTCATACATGTAGTACGACAGCACACGGGACGATCCGAAAGGGCCGCCGGTCGTCATGATCGACACCAGATCAAACGACCGCAGCGCGCCGATGATCGTGACCACCACCGCAATGAACGTGGCCGGTCGCAGTTGTGGCAGAATGACGTACCACAGCATCTTGAGCCCCTTTGCCCCGTCCAGACGCGCTGCCTCGACCTGATCGGGGGCCACGTTGTTCAGGCCGGTCAGATACAGGATCATGCAATAGGCCGTCTGCGGCCAAAGCCCTGCGGCGATGATGCCGTACGTCACCTTGTCGGGGTCGGCAAGAATGGCCGTCCCGGTGCCGGTCAGCCATTCGCTCAGCAGAAACAGCAAGCCGAAGTTGGGTGCGTAGAACCACGAAAAGATCAGGCCGACCACGACCTGACTGATGACGAACGGAAAGAAGAACAGGGACTTGTACATCCGTATCCCCCAGACCGTCTGGTTCAGGAAAATCGCGATGAACAGCCCGAACGGCACGGCCAGCATATACAGCACCAGCCAGATCACGTTGTTCTTCAGCGAGGTCACGAAAGCATCATCGCCCCACAGTTCGGAATAATTGCCCAAGCCGACCCATTCCGCGGTTGTCGTGCCGTCGGGTGCGCGCAGGCCATTCCAGTCATAAAAGGAAATCCAGAAACTGCTCAGGATGGGCCACACGACATAGACGGCGAACATGACCATGCCGGGGATCAGGAACAGCCACGGTGTCAGGGTCTGCTGGTTGCGTTGCCACCAGGTGCGTGTCCTCACCCCATTTGCCGATGTCAGTGCCATGGCAGACCCCTTCCCAAGGTGGCGCTCCCCGTCGGGGGCTTTCGTGGTTGCAAAGGAACAAACGAATGATCGGCTGGAAAAATGGCGGCCGGGGTGACCCCGGCCGCCGGTGGTACTTACTGATAGATGCGCGCGCGGGCTTCTTCCAGACGTGTCAGGATCGCTTCCAACTCGCCAGGCTGCACCATGAACTGCTGGAAACCTTCCATGCCGATCTTGGCCATTTCTGCCGGAGCGTCGCGGTCAAAGAACTGTGCCAGCGCATAGGCGTTGGACAGCATTTCGAACCCGGCCGAGATGAACGGGTCATCAGCCGCAACCGTTGACCCTTTGTTGGTCGGCAACTGGCCCAGGGCGGCGTTGAGCTTGGTCTGTGCATCGGCGCTGGCGACGTAAGCCAGGAACAGCTTGGCATCGTCTACGTTCTTGGCACCAGCCGGAATGTGGATGGTGTCAGTCGGGGCGTCTTCTGCGCGCGGCACGCCGGGGGTGATTTCCGGGAACGGCATGAAACCCAGGGTGTCATTCGTCATGCCGCCTTCCTTGAAGGTCGCCACGGCAAAGTTGCCCATCACATAGTTTGCCGCCTTGCCCTGCACCAGCAGCGCCGCCGCATCCTGCCAGTCGATCGCCGCGTGATTTGCGGTGATGTAGCCCGGCTCGACCAGCTTGGCCCACTGTGCGAACACGTCGCGGGTTTTCTGATCGGTCCATGCCACTTTGCCGGCGGTCAGGTCCATGTGCCATTCATAGCCGTTGGTGCGCAGCGACATATAGTCGAAAATGCCTGCTCCGGGCCACAGCGCCGAGGTGCCGGTGGTCAGGCAGTCGATGCCAGCCGCCTTGAACTTTTCACAGTTGGCAATGAACCCGTCCCAGTTCGTGGGAACTTCGGCGCCAACCTGAGCGTAGACGTCCTTGTTGAAATAGATGCCCCACTGATAGTAGGTGTAGGGCACGCCCCACTGCTTGCCATCAATCGTCATCGACGCCTTGGCTGACGCGAGGCTGTCGCCCAGACCGTTGGCGTCCCAGACGTCTGTGACATCCATGAACTGACCGGCTTCGACAAAGGGGGCCATGCGGTTGCCTGCATACCAGTTCGCCAGATCAGGCGCATCTGTCGTCAGGAAGTTGCGGATGGCGGTCTTGTAACCCTCGTGGTCAAAGTTGTTCAACTGCACGTCAATCTCGGGGTTCGCAGCCTCGAAATCCGCGATCAGCGCCTCCATCGCCGCCAGCGGATTCGGGTCGTAGTCTGCGAAGTACGTCAACACACGCTGTTGCGCAAAAGCCATTCCCGACGACAGCAACGCCGCCGTCAGCGCCAGTGCGCCTGTTTTGATATGGACCATGGTTTCCTCCCTTTAGGTTCCATTATGTGAAACTAAGTCTTGAATATTGAGAACTATGGTGCTTATCCTTTAAGCTGTCAACAGGGACGGGAGGGCCTGCGGCGATGACGGCGGATGGCGTTCAGTATGCAGGCGGCGGCGGGGATGGCACGGTGGGCAAGGCGCTCGACGTGCTTGATCTTGTTGCACAAGCCGGGCGTCCCGTGCGGTTCTCGGACCTGCTGGAGTACCGGCTTTTCCCCAAGGCCACCCTCTATCGCTTTTTGCAGACCCTGACGAATCAGGGCATGCTGTCGCATGATCCTGACACGGGATTGTATGCGTTGGGCGTGCGGCTCGTGCGTCTGGCCCATGCGGCCTGGGCGCAGTCGAGCCTGGCCCCGATTGCCCGGCCCTTTGTCGATCAACTCGCCGCCGATACCTGCGAAACGGTACATCTGGCGCAGATGGATCAGGCGCAGGTGCTGTATGTGGACAAGCGCAACGCGACCCGCCCGGTCGAGATGTTCAGCCAGGCGGGCAAGGTCGGCCCGGCCTATTGCACGGGTGTGGGCAAGGCGATGCTGGCCTTCATGCCCGATGCCGCGCTTGACCGCGCCCTGCAGCGCCAGTCGTTTCACGCCTTCACCCCACATACTCTGGCAACGCCCGATGCACTGCGCATCGAACTGGCGGCCATCAGGGCACGCGGCCATGCCTTTGACCGCGAAGAGCATGAAGCAGGGATCATCTGTGTGGCGGTGCCGATCATGTCACGCTCGGGGCACGTGATCGGCGCAATTTCCGTCACCTCTACGACGCAACGCACCACCCTGACGGCGCTGGAAGCACAGGCCGGGCGGGTGAAAGAGACGGCTGCAGAAATCGCGACTGCTGCGGAAAGCTGGCGCTTTCCAGAACAAGATCAACAGGGAGAACAGGGATGACCGGAGTAACACTGCGGAACGTGGTCAAGCGCTATGGTGACGTACAGGTCATCCACGGGGTCGATCTGGACGTCCAGGATGGCGAGTTCTGCGTGTTCGTCGGCCCGTCCGGTTGTGGAAAGTCCACGCTTCTGCGGATGGTGGCCGGTCTGGAAGAAACCACCGAAGGCGCGATCAACATCGGTGACCGTGACGTGACGAGGACCGACCCGTCCGAACGCGGCGTGGCCATGGTGTTCCAGACCTATGCGCTTTACCCCCATATGACGGTCGCCGACAACATGGGCTTCGGTCTGAAAATGACCGGGCATCCCAAGCCGGAAATCGAAAAGAAGGTGGCCGAGGCCAGCCGTATCCTGAAGCTGGATGAATACCTGTTGCGCAAACCCAAGGCCCTGTCGGGCGGACAGCGCCAGCGCGTGGCCATCGGTCGCGCCATCGTACGCGGGCCAGAGGTGTTCCTGTTCGACGAGCCGCTGTCGAACCTTGACGCCGAACTCCGGGTTGAAATGCGGGTTGAAATCGCCCGTCTGCACCGTGAGATCGGCGCCACGATGATTTATGTGACCCACGATCAGGTCGAGGCGATGACCCTTGCCGACAAGATCGTGGTGCTGCGCAAGGGGCGCGTCGAACAGGTCGGCAAACCGCTGGAGTTGTACCACAACCCTGACAACAAGTTCGTCGCCGGCTTCATCGGATCGCCCGCGATGAACTTTGTGTCCGGCGCGGTTGATGGCCGCAGTGTCGCGTGCAAGGGGCTGTCAGGCAGCGTCGCGGCAAATGTCGCCTTGCCCGCCAGCGGCTCCGCGGTCGTGGTCGGCCTGCGTCCGCAGGAACTGCGTGTGACCGAAGGTGCGACCCACCGCGTCGAAATCACCGAGGCGCTGGGTGGCGTGTCCTTCATCCATGTCACGGCGCCCTCAGGTGAAAAGCTGATCATCGAGGCGCGGGGCGATGTGGTGGTGGAGCCGGGCAAGATGGTCGGGGTGGCCTTTGATGCCGACGATGCATTGTTTTTTGCCGCCGATGCAGCAGGCCAACGTCTGCGCTGATCGCGTCTTTTGCAGCAGCACGGGTCTTTTGCAGCAGCACGGGCGGCGTCTGCCGTCCCGAATGGCTACCATTGTGCGCCACCCGCTGGCGCACAATGGTCACGCGGGTCGGCACAACAGCGGGCGGCCCGCAGGCAATTTTCTGCGGCGTGGGAGCCGCGCCTAGCGTTCTGCCCCCAGATGCCGCGTCCCCCGTGCTGCAGCCAAGGTCATCTGCTTCTGCCGCTCGCGGAACCGCGCCCGGTCGGCAGCGGTGTATTCATCCACACAAGCCGCACAGCACACCCCGGGTTCATACTGCGGCGCGGCCAGATCAATCACCGGCCGCCGACACGCTCCGCAGCTTTGATAATCACCGGGGATCAGGCCATGCCCGACCGACACGCGGTCATCAAAGACATAACATTCACCCTGCCACAGGCTTTGTTCCTGCGGTACATCTTCCAGATACTTCAGGATACCGCCTTGCAGGTGATAGACGTTCTCGACCCCCTGCCCGATCAGCCAGTTGGTCGACTTTTCACAGCGGATACCCCCGGTACAGAACATGGCGATGCGTTTGTTGTGAAAGCGGTCCTTGTTTGACGCCCACCATGCCGGAAAATCGCGAAAAGCGCGGGTGTCGGGGTCAATCGCGCCGCTGAACGTGCCCAGCGACACCTCGTAATCATTCCGCGTGTCGATCACGGCCACGTCCGGCGCACGGATCAGCGCGTTCCAGTCCTGTGGCGCGACATAGTGGCCGACCTGCGCGGCCGGGTCCACATCGGGCTGGCCCATTGTCACAATCTCGGCCTTCAGCCTGACCTTCATGCGGCCGAAGGGCATCGCGGTGGCGGGGCTTTCCTTCCAGTCCAGCCCACCGAACCGGGGCCAGTCGCGGATATGGGCCAGCACGGCCAGCACCG
>JAYSSN010000033.1:0-5230 GCA_043720555.1 Rhodobacterales bacterium
AGTGCCGCGCCAAGTTGCGCCTGTGCAAGCGGGGTGGCAAAGGCGTCGCCTTTTACATCCGCATAATAGCGCAGATCGCCCACGGCAGCAGCCCCTTCGCGCGCCAGCACCATCAGCGCATAGGCCAACGCCTCGCCGCCACCATTGGTATCGCCGTCGAAATCGGGCGCATAATTCACCTGATTGCGCAGGTTGGCCAGTGCCGACCGGAACGCCTGATCCGGCACCGCGTAGCCCACAGCCACGGCCCTGCTGAGGAAATCGGTGACAAAAGCATCCAGCCACATATCGCCACTGCCCGCACCCCACAGGCCAAAGGCCCCTTCAGCCGACTGGTTCAACAAAATCGCATCGATCGCTGTCTGCACCCGGCCCTGCACATCGGCGTCGCCCTGCGCATCCATCGCCGAGGCGATTTCATCGAAATACAGCAACGGCAGCGCCCTGGACGTCAACTGTTCGGTGCAGCCATAGGGATAGCGGTCCAATGCCGCCAAAATCCCCGGCGCGTTCAGCCGCGCAATCGGCCCGACCGCCAGCGTGGCGCGACCTGACCCCGGCACCAGTCCCGCAAAAACGTTCGCATCAAACGTGAACGTTTGCCCGCCCGCCAGTGCAAGCCGCGTCACGCGCGCCACTTCAGGATCATTCACCTGCACCGGCAGCATCAGGGTTTTCACCAGTTCCTTGCCATCCGGAGTTGTCAGCGTCACCGTGATTGACTGGCGGCCCACGTTCCCTGCCGTTACCGGCACCGCAAACACCGCCTTGCCCTGATCGGTCAGATCAAAGCCGGCAGGCACATCGCCCAGCGTCACGCCGTTACCCGCAACCGCCAGCGTCATCGCACCCGATGGCCCCGTTGCATGCACAATTTCCAGCAACAGCCGGGAGGTATCCCCCGGTGACATGAACCGCGGCAGACTTGCCGTCACGACTACGGGATCGCGCACCAGCACGTCGGCCGATGCCTGCCCCACGGCTGTGCCCGACCACGCGACGGCCATCACCTTGACGGTGCCGTTGAAAGACGGCAGCGTGAACGACGTCCGCGCGTACCCATCCGCGCCGACCTGTACCGGACCCGCAAAATAGGCCACCAGCTCTTCTGTCGGCGGGGGCGATTGCAACTGCGCCTGCGCGCCGGCATCACCGCCCGACCGCACGGTGCCCTGCGCGCCGTTCAGCCCGTCAATCAGGCGGCCGTAAACATCGCGGATCCCCACGCCCAACTTGCGCTGACCAAAATAATGCGCAGACGGATCGGGGGCCTCAAAGCCCGTCAGATTCAGAATGCCCACGTCCACGGCGGCAACAGTGACATAGGCAGTCTCGCCCGCAACCACGCCGTCCACCTTGACGGCAACCTCCATCGGTCCGCGTGGCGCGGCCTCTGCCGCTGTTTCCACCGCCACCTGCAACTGCCGCGCACCGGGGGCCACCGGCGCATACGTCAGGCCGAGCGCGCGCGTCGGGTTGCGCCCCGCCGCCACATCCATGGGCCGCAGAACGCTGACCGTCACATAGACGCCCGCGCCCCACGCATCAGTCACCGGCAGTTCGATCAGGTTTTCGCCTTCCGTGACCACCACCGCCTGCATCGCCACCAGCCGGTTTGACAACACCGTCACCAGCGCCGTGCCTGCCGCCCGCGGCACCACGCGCAGGGTCGCCACTTCACCCGGTGCATAAGACGGCCTGTCCAGCGACAATTCCAGCGTATCTGGCGTGTCCTCCACGCTCGCGGGGGCGTACCACCCGGCATGGAATGTCATGCTGGTCGCTGCTGTGCCGCCCTTGCGGGTGACCCGCAGTTCGTACTCGCCCCATGCGACAGGGGCCGAAATGCCGGTCGGACCCGCCGCCAGCGTGGTATCGCCCTTGGCGACCGGTGTGCGCGTGACCACAGGTTCCCACGCCCAGTTGCCACCCGCCTGGTACCACTGATAATCCGTCTCGATCCGCGTCAGCTCCCACGCCACGTCCATCGGTACCATGCTCATCGCCGGGCTGACGCCGATCAGGTCGAAGCGCGCCACCTCGCCCTCGGGTACCACGCCATCGAACAACGGCTTGACCCCGATCATGTTGTTCGCCGGCACCACCATGCGCGAGATGCGACGTTCCACCGGGCGGCCAGACCCTTCGGCGACCCGCACCGTCGCGGTGATCTGCAACGGTGTCTGCGGATCATCTGCCAGCGGCAGTACCAGCGGAATCACCGCCTTGCCGCCGGCATCCGTGCGGGCACCCGGAAACGGCTCTAACGTGGCCGAAAACGGCTCGTTATGGCGCCCGAAGGTGTAACCCGGAAATGCCTCCAGCCCGTCTGCAGCCTGCAACAGCGTCTCACCTTCGATCACAAGGTCGGCGCCCGGCGCACCGAACAGATACCGCGCATCCACCGTCAGTTCCGGCGTATCACCAAGGCTGACCGGTGCATCCGCAAGCGTCAGATTGACATCAATCCGTTCCGGCAGGAAATCCTCGACCAGCAGGGTCCGGGTGGCCAGCGCCGCCGCTTCCGGATCTGCCAGCACCTCCAGCCGCCAGACACCGCGTGGAGCATTGCCCGCAACCGGCATCTGAAACACATGGCCCCCCGCCCCGCCATCCTCGACCAAAGCGCGGGAATACTCCACACCATCGGGCCGATACAGGATCGCCGTCAAGGGCAGCCCCGTCAGCGCCGCCACCTGCGGATCACGCACCAACGCCGTTGCATAGACTGTCTCACCGGCGCGGTATGCCCCCCGGTCCGTCGTCAGGAACACGTCCAGCGGCGGCGACGCCTCTCGCCCCTCCACGCCCCGATCCGACAGATCAAACTCCGGGTCGGTCAGCGACAGAAAGGCGATGTCATCCGCGCCATCGCGCACGATGACCATCGCGGGCGCCTGGCCGGACGTGCCGCGCGTCAGGCCCGCATCAAACCGCGCGTAACCCATGGCATCGGTCGTGGCCGTGCCCAGCACCTCGTTCGCGCCACTCAGCAATTCGACCGTCGTGCCCGCCTTCGCCGCAGCCGTGCCGAGACTGCGCACGAACACATGCAGCCCGTCCACGCCCGACATCGTGGTGACCCCCAGATCGGACACGACAAACCACTGCCAAGCAGGCGCGTTCACATAAGGGTCGACCCCCGGAACTGCCGCCTTCAGCGCATAAATCCCGGCATCCTGACCTGCCAGCGCCTCGGTCATCGGCAGACGCGTGGTAATGTCGGTGTTCACCTGCTGACCCACCGTGGCCGTGCCTGTCCAGATTTCCACCCCGATCGTGTCGTTGAACACGTCTTCGGCATAGTCCTGCAGGTTCTGCCCGAAATAATAGTCCTGCACCGACCGCAGCAGGTTGCGATCCGTGACGCGGAACAACGTCAGGTTCAGCTTGTCCGTGTTCACCGTTTCAATCGGAATGCCAGCCTCCGCCGAGCGGGGCAGCACATAGGCCCGGCTGGGAAACCGCGCGCCGGGGCTGCGATCCCGCACATACTGGCTGATCTCAACCGACTTCACGATGGTCTGCCCGTCAGACGCAGGCAGCCCTGCGCGGAACGTCAGACTATACCGCGCGCCATGCTGCACCCCTTCGACGCACAGCCGCTGGCCGCCATCCGACACAACCGTCAACCCGGCCTCGGGCAATTGCACAAAGGGCGCATAGTCCACGCCGGTTTTCACCAGATTTTCGCTGAACGTCGTACAGATGCGCGGACGCGCGCTGTCTGACTCCACCGTGGTTTCAACAATCCGAAAGCCATATTTTCCGATCGCGTCATCCAGCAACGCCGACGTCTCATCCCGCGCCTGCAGGGTTTGCGCCAGCCGCAAGGCGGGCACCATGTCGCGGCCCCGCCCGACGCGCTCCAACGCCTGCGCCAGACCCACCAGAATCGTGTGCTGCAGGGCCGGGTTATCCGCCCGCAAATAGGCGTTCATCCCTGCCCATACCGCATGGTCGCGGTAGTATTGCTGAAACTCCGGGTTGCTTTCCCCCGCCACGGCCAGCAGCCGACCATATTCCGCCCAGGTGTTTGCATCATCCGTGATGCTCAGCGCGGCCCCGGTGAAATTCACCGCCGTCACCGCATCACCGCCGCCTTCTGCGTCGGATGCCGACCGCAGCAGATCGTCCACCGTCCAGCCATCGGTGTAATGCGTGTTGCCAAGGTTCGCCGCTTGCCCGGTCGCCGACGAGATATCAAAGTCGGGCAGGAACGACAGCTCAGTCCGGCGCGCGACGGCACGATCCTCGATCCCCGCAGCAAGGTCGATCATCGTGCCCGACTGCGCGCCGCCAAAGAATTCGCCTTCCCCCGGTGCCGCCTTGGAAAAACATGAGCCGTTCTTGGAATTGAAGGTGAACGCCGTGCAATCGTCATTCACCGTGCAGGCCCGCTGACAGGCATCCAGCGTCGTGTCGAACATCTGCGCGATGTCACCCCCCGGCAGGTCAATATCCTGCGACATGACAAACCGCCGCTCGGGGATCAGCCCGTCGGCCAGTACCGGGGCGGCAAGGCCGCACAGCAGGAAAGCAGCAACCGTCCGGGAAAGCACGCGCATGTCAAATTCCTCTGCGACTGACCAGCGGGATGGTCGCATGCCCCCCCACTGGCGGCAAGACAGGAGAACCTGACCCGTGCCATTCAAGTTAAGACGCTTTTCACCTGCCTGATCCATGGTGACGCCAGTAAAAAAGTTTCAGGCACCGCATGAACACCGACATTGGCGAGCGTTTGGCAAAGGAACGGCGTGGCAGACTGGCTGCCGAACGCCTTTTGCAGCAGAAAAGCCGCGAACTTTTCGCCGCAAACGAAAAGCTTTCGATGCACGCGCGGTCGCTGTTCGACCAGATTGCCGAACAACGGCATGTGGCCCAGAGCGCCGGCACCGAATCCACCGCCCTGCAGGGCAAGCACGACCGTTTCATGGGCGATCTTGACCGTGCGCATACAGCGGCTGTGGTCGCCGAGCGCCGCCTGTGGGACTGCCTCGATGCGATCCGCGATGGCTTTGCCGTCTTCGACCATGACCTGCGGCTTGTCGCCGCCAACACGGCCTTCCGCGCGGCCTTTTCGGGCGTGGATGTATCAGTTGGGGTGTTTTACACCGAACTTCTGCGGGCGGCCGCAGAGGCCGGGATGATCGAGATCGGCACCGCCCCGGTGCGCGACTGGGTTGCCGGCATGCTGTCGCGCTGGGACGAAGATCACGTCGGACCGGCC
>JAYSSN010000034.1:0-5219 GCA_043720555.1 Rhodobacterales bacterium
ATCGACCCGCGCCGTATTGATCTGGTAAAAAGCCCGCACGTCGAGGCGTCGTTCCACCTGCCGCTGAAGCCCGGCACCAACGTGGCCGTGGTGACGGCCTTGGCGCATGTGATCGTGACCGAAGGGTTGTATGACGAAGCGTTCATCAAGGAACGTTGCGACTGGTCCGAATTCGAGGATTACGCCGCCTTTGTCAGCGATGCGCGCCATTCGCCTGAGGCGATGGAACTGTTGACCGGCGTGCCGGCCGCCGACGTCCGCGGGGCGGCGCGGCTTTACGCAAAGGGTGGCAACGGGTCGATCTACTATGGCCTCGGCGTGACCGAGCATTCGCAGGGGTCAACGACCGTGATGGCGATTGCGAACCTTGCCATGCTGACCGGCAACATCGGGCGCGAAGGCGTGGGAGTGAACCCCCTGCGCGGTCAGAACAATGTGCAGGGCGCCTGCGACATGGGGTCATTCCCGCATGAATTGCCGGGCTATCGGCATGTGTCGGGCGATGCGGCGCGCGATGTGTTTGAAAAGCTGTGGGGAGTGACAATCGACCCGGAGCCGGGATTGCGCATCCCGAACATGCTGGATGCCGCAGTCGAGGGGACGTTCAGGGGTATCTACATCCAGGGTGAGGATATCCTGCAGTCGGACCCGGATACGCATCATGTGGCGGCGGGGCTGGCGGCGATGGAGCTGGTCGTGGTGCAGGACCTGTTCCTGAACGAGACGGCAAATTACGCGCATGTGTTCCTGCCCGGTTCAACCTTCCTTGAAAAGGACGGCACCTTCACCAACGCCGAGCGCCGCATCAACCGCGTGCGCCGTGTGATGGCCCCGAAGAACGGCTATGCGGATTGGGAAATCACCCTGATGCTGGCGAAGGCCATGGGGGCGGACTGGGGGTATACCCATCCGGCGCAGATCATGGACGAGATCGCGCTGACCACGCCATCCTTTGCGAACGTCAGTTACGAAATGCTGGAAACCAAAGGATCGGTCCAGTGGCCCTGCAACGAGGCGGCCCCGGACGGCACCCCGATCATGCACCTTGATGGCTTCGTGCGGGGCCGTGGCAAGTTCATCGTGACGGAATACATCCCCACCGATGAAAAGACCGGCCCGCGCTTCCCGCTGTTGCTGACCACCGGGCGCATCCTGTCGCAATACAATGTCGGGGCGCAGACACGGCGCACACAGAACATCGTCTGGCACGCCGAAGATGTACTGGAAATCCACCCCCACGACGCGGAACTGCGTGGCGTGCGGGACGGTGAACTTGTGCGCCTGGCCAGCCGGTCGGGTGCCACATCGCTGCGCGCGCAGGTGACTGACCGCGTGTCGCCTGGTGTGGTTTACACCACGTTCCACCACCCCGACACGCAGGCGAACGTCATCACCACCGACTTCTCTGACTGGGCCACCAACTGCCCCGAATACAAGGTGACCGCCGTGCAGGTCAGTCCGTCGAACGGGCCGTCAGAGTGGCAAGAGGAATACGCAGCCCAGGCCGCGCATTCCCGCCGCATCCTTCCGGCGGCGGAATGAACACACACCGCCCCATATCCCGCATGATCTATGCGGGCGGTCTGATGGCCGAGGGCGCGCGTGATTTGCCGCGCGAGGTGGCGGTCGCCCTGTCGTTCAACGGCACCACACAGGCGGTGATGATGGCAACGCCCGCCGATCTGACCGATTTCGCCCTTGGCTTTACGGTCAGCGAGGGCATCGCCACACCTGATGAGATTGCGAGCGTCGAGATCGTGGAAACCGGGGGTGGCATCGACGTGCAGACCTGGCTGAAGCCGCAAGCCGAGGCCCGCCTTGCCGACCGCCGCCGCATGATGGCGGGGCCGGTGGGGTGCGGGTTGTGCGGCATCGATTCCATTGAACAGGCGATACGTGATGTGCCACCCGTAACGACCGATCTGCATCTGACACCTGCCGCGATTTGCGATGCCGTGGCCGCTTTGCCGCGCCACCAATCGCTGCACGATGCGACCCGCGCCGCGCATGCTGCGGGCTATTGGGTGCCCGGTCGCGGGATCGTGGCGGCGCGCGAGGATGTCGGGCGGCACAACGCACTGGATAAGCTGATCGGCGCGCTGACGTCTGCGCCCGCCCCCACCGGGGCCGTGGTGATCACCAGCCGTGTGTCCATCGACCTTGTGCAAAAGGTGGCAATGCTGGGTGCACCCGTGCTGATCGCGGTGTCGGCGCCGACTGCCGATGCGGTCACGCTGTCGGATGTGGCGGGCATCACGCTGATCGCCCTTGCCCGCCCTGACCGGTTCGAGGTTTTCACTCACCCCCATCGCATCACGCCCAAAAAGGACGCCCATGTCGCCTGACAAACTGATCCACATGGCCAATCAGATCGCGCGGTTCTTTGAATCCAAACCCCATGCCGAAGGGGTGACGGGTGTGGCCGAACACATCAACGCCTATTGGGAGCCCCGGATGCGGCTGCAGTTCTTTGCGCTTCTGGATGCGGGTGGCGCGGGTTTCCGACCTCTGGTCATCGAGGCGGGCTCTGGCATTCGCCGGCCGGCGGACGTCGCCTGAAGCCGCCGCTTATCTGGCTCAGTCCGGCAGGTCGAGGATGCCACCGGCCATCAGACCCACCATCGTCCGCTCATCCAGAAACCCGGTCGCTGGCACACCGCGTGCGCCCTGGAACCGCCGGATCGCCCGCCGCGTATCTGCATCGAACCGGCCGTCCACATCGCCCGGCCGCAGACCAAGCGAGGCAAGCCGCCCCTCGATCAGCGTCCGCGCAATCGGGCTAAGCTGCAGGGCTTGCTCGGCTGCAGCACCATCCGCAGTTGGGGCGGGCTGCCCTTCACCATTCAGTGCCAGGATCCGCGCGCGGGCCTGTTCGGCGAAGGCACCACGCGGATTGGCGGAAAGATAGTCATTATAGGCGCTTACGGTGTTGGCCGCGCGGGCTGCATCCCATGCCACGCGGTCTGCGGTTGCCGCATCGGTGGCGCGGGCATCTTCGATCGCAGCGAGGCGCTGATTGGCCAGATCGGCAAACAAGCCGTCAGGGTAGCGCTGCAGATAGGCCCGCAGACCCGCCTCATCCCCTGCTTTGCCCGTCTGGTCCCAATAGCCCCGGTCCAGCGTTTCTTGCTGCGCTTGCCGCTCGGCCGCCTCGGCCTCCAGTTCCGTTGCCCGCCGATCCGCCTGGGCGGACAGTTGCACGACCTGTTCGCGGGTCAGATACCCGGTCGGCGCATGACCATACCGGCGCTGCCAACTGGTGATTGCCGTGCGCGATCCGGCCCCGAACACACCGTCGATCCCTTTGGGATCAAAGCCGATAATCGACAAGCCACGCTGGATCGCGCGCCGCGTTTCGCGCGACATGCCCAGCGCTTCTTCCGCGAGGCGCGCCTCAAGTTGCGGCTCGCTGCGGATGCGGGCTATTTCGGCCTTTGCCTCGGTGGCGTGGCGGCCTTCGGGATAGCGCCGCAGATACGCGTCATAGCCTGAAACCGTGCCGATCACCCGGGTCGCCTGCCACAGCGTGTCATCGCCATCCGGGCCGGCGGGGCGTACCGCCGCCACGCCCTGGCCCGCGCGGAACGGCACCAGCGGGGCAAGGAACCCCGTCGCCTGAAAATCAGTGTCGGCCAGCATGGCTGCCAGGCTTTCCCCAAGCCCCGTCATCGGGCCAGCGACGAAATCGGCGATATCGGCCGCATCGCCGCTCACCAGCGTGACCCCCTGCGGAACCTCCAGCGCGCCAACCCCCGACGCAAGACCAGCGCCCAGCGGCAAGCGCCGGTCTTCGGTACCAAGCAGCACGACAGCGCCCCCCGGCGCGCGCGCAGCGATGGTCAGAATTGATTGCAGATCGATGCCTTGCGCGCCAATGGTAGCTGCATCCGGCGTGTCGGCCTCAGTGCCCAGAAACCAGGTCTGCCCACCACTTTGGGCGAAGTGCCCGGCCAGCAGGATCACCAGTCTCCCATCTTCCAGCGGTTCGGCAATGATCCCTGACAGAGCCGCGCGCGCGTCATCCGTGGTCAGATCAGCCCCGGCGATAACCCGGAACCCAGCCTGCCGCAGCGGCAATTCAGCCGCAAGGGTCGCCCCGGCACCGGATATGCGGCCCGCAGCATCATAGCTTTCATTGCCGATCAGAAGGGCGCGGTCCTCGGCAAAGGCCGGTACTGCGCACAGAAACAGGATCAGGCCCGTGATACGCATTTTTGCCTCCGTTTGTTTTCCGTCAACTTGGCACGTGCCTGCACAGCGCGATAGGTCAGGCCAGCGCATCGGCGGAAGATTGCAGAAAGGGCAAAGGGGCCGCAAAATGCAGCGCGTTCTACCAGTGCCCCGCACCGGTGCCGCGCGCGATGCGGATCTGCGCGTTCAGATATACGATGGCATCAAAACAAAACCCCACAAGCGTCAGGCCCAGCCGCTTTGGATGCAGCACACTGCCTGGCACCTGCGCCAGACGTTTGAACAGGAACCGCAGCGGCACATAGACATAGGGCAGCCGCGGCAGACGCAGACGCAACATGTTGCGCAGCCAGCCCGCATCCGCCGCGGCGCGCAACAGCTCGGGTGCGATGCGCAAAATCCCTTCCGCCTCCAGGTGCCGGAACACCGCCGCGTTGATCGCCAGTCCGGCCACCAGCCGTGTCTGACGCCGTATGCTGCCGCCCACGGTCCGTTCTGCCGGGTACAGGTGGTAAAGGCCGTCCAACACAGCGATCTGCGCGGGATCGTCAGCGGCAAAAAAGCGGTTGCTCAGCACCAGAGCGCGCAGGAACCCGTCCTCAACCGGCAGACCGATGGGCAACAGATAGCGGCGCGCGGCCCCCGATGGCATGGCGTAAAGCTGACCACAGATGGCCGAGCACCAGTCATCCCCGCCCCCCGGCAACCCATCGACCAGCCGACCGATCATAGCTTGCGGCGGGCCGAATGCACTGTCCCTGATCGGCCGACTGCTGCGCAACTGCACGTCGGGACGCGCCTTGGCATCGTGTATCAGCCGCGTCAGACAATCATCAGCGGGCAAGCTGATACCAGCGTCACAGAACACCAGCACGTCCGCATCGCGCCGCGACAGATCATGCACAAAACAGTTCCAGGTCTGGGCCCGGCCCGCCTGCGCCAGTTCATGCACGCGGAACCCGTCGGGCGCCGACCATTGTGCCTTGGCCACGGTATCATCGCGGCAGCCATAGGCCAGCACATGCACG
>JAYSSN010000035.1:0-14634 GCA_043720555.1 Rhodobacterales bacterium
GGCAAAAAGACCGATGTGTTCGTGCGGTTTTCCACGGTGGCGGGCAGCAAGGGGTCGCCCGACCTCGCCCGTGATATCCGGGGCTTTGCTGTCAAGTTCTACACCGATCAGGGCAACTGGGATCTGGTCGGTAACAACGCGCCGGTGTTCTTTATTCAAGATGCCGTCAAGTTTCCCGATCTGATCCATTCGGTGAAACCCGAACCTGACCGGGATTTCCCGCAAGCGGCGTCCGCGCATGACAATTTCTGGGATTTCATCTCGCTGACACCCGAGGCGATGCACACGATCATGTGGGCGATGTCGGACCGCGCGATCCCGCGGTCTTTCACCACGATGGAGGGGTTTGGCGTCCATACGTTTCGGTTTGTGAACACGGACGGCGATTCCACCTTCGTGAAGTTCCACTGGAAGCCGCGCATGGGCCTGCAATCGGTGGTCTGGGACGAGGCGGTGAAAAGCAACGGCGCGGATGCCGACCGCCACCGCCGCGACCTGTGGGACGCGATCGACCGGGGTGATTTTCCGGAATGGGATCTGGGGGTGCAACTGTTCGATCAGGACTTTGCCGACGGCTTTGCATTTGACGTGCTGGACCCGACCAAGCTGATCCCGGAGGAGGATTGCCCGGTTCAGATCATCGGCACGATGCGGCTGGACCGTGCGGTCGAGAACTTTTTTGCCGAGACTGAGCAGGTGGCATTCTGCACCCAGAACGTCGTACCCGGGATTGATTTCACCGATGATCCGCTGTTGCAGGGACGCAACTTTTCGTACCTCGACACGCAGCTGAAACGTCTTGGAGGGCCGAACTTCACCAAGATCCCGGTGAACGCACCGAAGGGATGTCCTGTCAGCAACTACCAGCAGGATGGCCATATGCAGACCGCCCACCGCAAGGGGCGGGTGAACTATGAACCGAATGGCTGGGGCGAAGGTCCGCGTGCGCACCCGCTGGAGGGTTACGTCAGCTACCGTGCTCCGGTCAGCGGCGACAAGGCGCGGTTGCGTCCCGACAGTTTTGCCGACCATTACAGCCAGGCACGGCAGTTCTACATCAGCCAGACCGGCTCAGAGCAACAGCACATGGCCGGCGCGCTGGTGTTTGAATTGTCGAAATGCGCGGAACCCGGCATCCGCGTTCGCATCGTGTCGCACCTGCGCAATGTCGACGAGGCGCTTGCGGCCCTGGTGGCAGAGCGGCTGGGCATCGCGGGTCTTCCACCCGCAGCCCCCGCCGCCCGCCCGACGCGAACCGATCTGAAGCCGTCTGCGGCCCTGAGCATCCAGTCAAACCCGCCCGGCAGCTTTCAGGGGCGCGTAATGGGGATCATGGTCAGCGACGGCTTTGACGGATCGCTGTTGGCGTCGTTGCAGGCAGCGGTGGCCGAGGCCGGCGGCCAGATCAAGCTCATCGCGCCCAAAATCGGTGGAGTCGTCTGCAGCAAGGACAAGGTCCATGCGGTCGATGAAAGAATCGGTGGCGCACCGTCGGTGCTGTTTGATGCGGTGGCCGTCCTGCCGGGCAAACCCAGCCTGGTGACGACACCGGCGGCCAGGGCGTTCCTGACCGATGCCCACATGCACTGCAAATATGTGGGCTGGTCGGTGGAAGCCACCGCCCTGTTGGCCACTTGCGGTTTGTCGGGGGCCGCGGATGACGCGTTCTGTGCATTGACCGACGCACGGTCGGTGCAGGCGTTTGTGAACGGCTGCAAGGCACTGCGCTTCTGGCCGCGAGAGGCCCTGTTTCAGCCATGATCGCGCGGATCGCGCGGCCGCGCGCGGGCCGGTCTGACCGATCCGCGGCAAAAGTAAGCCGGTCTGCTGGCGCACCCGTCAGCGCCCGTCCGGTTTCCCCCGCGGGTCGCCCGTTCGCATGTTTCGCGACACGCGCCCCACTTGCAGGGCGCGTGCTGCGTTTCAGATCTTATTCGGCGAGCATCAGTTGGCCGCGAATTTCACCGTCCGGGTTCGCTTCGGTATGGACGTTGAAATAATAGTTGCCGGCCTGCAGGTCGGCGGCCTGTTCCGCAGTGATGTCGGCCGAACCTGCCATTGCGTCGTCCTCGGCCATTTCCTCGGTGGTGCCCTCAGCGGGTTCCATCAACACGTCAATGACGGGCGGGGCCGCCTCTGTTGCGCTGGCCGGGCCGTGGATGTGTGCGCCTGTCATGTCGCCGCTGAGCCCTTCATGCGTAAAGGTCCATGCGACGGTCATTGCTTCGGTATCAAGCGTCACCTCGGCAGTGCCGGTCGCGGCGCCTTCCACGGGCGGCACTTCTGCAGCGCCGGTCAATTCGGCCATGAACTTCATCATTTCCGCCTGAGCGGGGGCTGCAGCGAGCAGCAGGCCCGTTGCCATAACAGCGGCCAGACCTGGGGTTTTTAAACTGAGCATGATTAACTCCTCATGTTGGGATGATGCCTTAGCGGCAGACCTGCAACGTACCGGGCGGCGCAAGGTTCCGAGTTTTTTGAAAACGTCATGCGTTGCTGAAGGTCCGGTCGGATCGGGATCGGCCCCATGTGCCCGCGTTGTTGCCGCGTTGGAACATGGCTGAAACGCCTGATTACGGGCGGTCAGTCCGGTGCGTAAGCGCCCCGATTCAGGGCGTCTGCGCGCCCAACACCTGCCGCCTGGGGTGACGCGGATTTGTATGCCACGCGAAGGTGCGCCGCAGTCGATACCGCGTGCGATACCGCGTGCAGGCGCGCCCGGCCGTGAAATTCTGCTGACATCGGTGTCCATGTTAGTGCGCTCGTTTTGTTCCGGGCGCATGTTCATAGCGCCGACCTGGGGGAACGCATGTTGACGACTTATCCAGAGATGCCGGAAACGAAGACCTACCTCGTTGTTCTCAATCAGGTAGTGGTTGCCATGGACCTTGCTGAAGCGATTTCCGAACGTCATCCGGGGGCAAACGTCCTGCGGGCGTGGTCGACATCGGATGCGTTGTCGCAGATCAGCAGTCTGCACCGGATCGCCCTTGCCTTCGTCGGACTGGATGCTGTGGCAGATACGTCGTCCGCGCTGGTCCGTGCCGTTACCCAGCGCGGCGGACGGTTTGTGGTGCTTGGTGCAGAGGCTGCGGACAAAGTGGCTGACGCAGGTTGGACGGCGCTGACCGAGCCTTTCACGACCGCAGATGTGTTCGCAGCTGTCGATCACCAAGCGCAACTGGCGTGAGCGGGTGTCGAAGCTATCGGCCAGTATCCGGCAGCGGAGAGGCGGCTGTGGGAACGAGGCGCCATCGTCTGACATGCCGGTCGCGCGGGCGATCACAAGGCGCAACGCCGCGCACGACCCGAGCATGACGAGCATGACCAGCCCCGCGCGCTACAAGTTGCTGCTGCCTGTCGCAGTTCGGAGCGGCTTTGCCATCCATCTTGCCCGCAACCCTGACAATACCGCTGATCGTGCCGTGCAAAATTGGTCAAGGCATCCTTGTTGATGAGGCCCGCGACATGCGTCCGAGGGACCAGAACGCATGTAGCACGGGCCTCATCGGTCACGCGCGCCGGTCAAATGCCCGACCTTTCGTGGCCCATGACCTGCGCAAGCTACACGCGGTGCAAAAGGGTGGCGTTGATGCAGGTTAGCGTTTTGCAAGGCAATTCCGATTTGATCGCCGCACGGGCAAGGTGCCCGCGCAATGCCACGCCGCGACGCGCCGGAGGGAACCGAGTCAGTCGTCCGGGGGTTGTGTCGACGAACCACCTTATCTGGGCAAAGGGAGCTGCCACCATGACCATGGCACTGCGAACCGTCATCATTCCGGCGGCCGGCAAAGGCACGCGCCTGCTTCCCGCGACCAAGGTCACAGCGAAAGAACTGCTGCCGGTTTATGACCGGCCTGTCCTGCAGTTTGCGATCGACGAAGCAATCGATGCCGGGGCGGAGCGCATCATCATTGTCATCAGTACGTCCAAAACGTCGATCTGCGACTATTTGACGCCGGAGTATCCCAATACATCCCGCGGAGAAGCAACTGCGGGGGATGTTCCGGGCGGGGTGGCATCAGGCAGACAGCCGGAAATTCTATACGCCGTGCAGGCAGAACCGCTGGGCCTCGGACATGCAATTTTCTGCTGCAAGGGCATGGCGTTGCCGGGGCCGGTGGGGATCATCCTGCCGGACGACATCATCATGGGCGAGATGTGTCTGGCCGAGATGGCCCGACACTACACCGGTGGCCAGATGGTCGCGGCGATGAAGGTTTCGGCGCAGGACGCCTCGCAATACGGGATCTTCCAGTTGGCCGGCCTGCCAAATGACCGGTGCATTCCCGTCTCGGGCATGGTAGAAAAGCCAGGACCGGGCAAGGCGCCGTCATCGATCGCGGCCGTCGGGCGGTACATACTTGACCCGATGATCTTTGAAGTGCTCGCGCACACACCGCAGGGTGCGGGAGGCGAGATTCAGCTGACCGATGCCATCGGGATTGCCACGCATGCGGTGGCGCTGACGGCATTTCAGTTCTCGGGGACGCGCTATGACTGCGGCAACCACGATGGGCTGCTGGCCGCATCCATCGCGCGGCAGGCCTTTGTCAAAAGCGGTGGCGGAGCGGTTGCCGCTGCGCTGTCGGCACCGTCGCTGCTGGCATCCGCGCCGCGAACCAGCCACGGCTCCGGGCACAAGCGGGACACGGCAGATACGCCGCAAAAGACTGCGGCGCAAATTCTATAACGAACGTAAAGCTGCCAAGGCATTTGTTTTCATCGTGTTTTGGATGCGGTTGCAGCGCAGGTAACGCTTTTGCCAATGCAGGTGCATGGCAAGCGCGAGCCTTGCGCGCCCCCGTCGGCTGGGGCGCCGGGTAACGGTGGGGACAGGGCGGTTGGCCAGGCGGGATTTCGATCCTTTCGTGCCGTCCGTTGCAGCAAGAATGGAACCACGCACCGTTGGGGTGCGTTGACGCAGCACGGGCAAGCCATTGCTCCGGGCACTGCCATGACCGGAAAGGGACACTCCATGGACTGGGATCAGATCGAAAGCAAATGGGCCGCAATGGCACGTCGGGTGTGTGCTGACTTGCCATCGGGCACAGCGGACGCTGCACCGCTCAAGCGGGGCCGCGCCAGCAAAAGCGGTGCGCAACCGATCATCGTTGCGGATCAGCAGGCTAACCTGATGCCCGCCGAGAACAACGTCATGTCGAACGAGTGACACTGGACGGTATGTTGCGCAGCGTACTTCAGTGGAGGCCATGGCCGTCCGCGACGGCGATCCCCGATGTGTGGCAGGACAGGGCGGCCATCCGCTCGGATCTGTTCGGCACCGAGCGGCTGGAGCATCACGCGCAGACGCTGGCCACGGCGCAACCTGTCACGTCGGCTCAGCCGCGCCATGTTCGCAGTCTGAGCAGGCGCGTCAAAGAGAACGCCGATATCTTGCTGGACGCGTACCGCACATGCGCGCAGGCGTTGCAGACAGGCCAGCCGATCACGCCGGCAGCCGAGTGGTTGCTGGATAACTTTCACCTTGTCGAACAACAGTTGCGCCAGATCAGTGAAGACCTGCCGCCCGGCTATTACCGCCAGCTTCCCAAGCTGACCGAGGGCCCCTTTGCAGGATATCCCCGCGTATTCGGGCTGGCCTGGGCGTATGTCGCGCACACCGACAGCCTGCTGTCGGGTCCGGTGTTGCGCCGCTATGTCCGCGCCTACCAGCAGGTGCAGCCCCTGATGATCGGCGAGCTTTGGGCCATCGCCATTACGCTGCGCATTGTGCTGATTGAAAACATGCGCCGTCTGGCGGTGCAGATTGTCGAAGGGCAGCAGTTGCGCCTGCACGCCGATCAGTTGGTAGATACGGTGCTTGCGGGCGCGACGTTACCCGGCCATTCGCCGCTGATGACGATGCATGCCACAGTCGCGGTCTATGATACGGCGCCCTTGCCCGAAATCGTCGCCGCCCAGATCGCCAAGCGCCTGCGCGGCTTTGACCCCGCCCAGACGCCCCTGTTCGGTTGGCTGGAGGATCGGCTGCAGCGCCAGGGCTCGTCCATCGACGAGGTGATCCTGAACGCGCAGCTGCGGCTTGGGGCTTCTAACGTGACGATGCGCAACATCGTCACGTCGATGCGTCTGGTGTCCGAGATGGACTGGGCCGATTTCTTTGAAGAGGTCAGCCTGATCGACGAAAGGCTGCGGGCCGACACCGATTTTGCCGAGATGGATTTCCCCACCCGGAACCGCTATCGCACGGCGGTCGAAATACTTGCGCGCGGATCGGCGCTATCGGAAAGTGCGGTGGCTGACGCCGCGCTGGTTCACGCCGCACAGGGCGACAGCGGCCACAGCCGCGACCCCGGTCACTGGCTGATCGGTGACGGGCGGATGGTGCTGGAAGCGGCGGTCGGGTTCAGGCCCCCCCTGCGCCTGCGTCTGCGACGCTTCATCGGCAAATCCGGGCTGGCGGGCTATCTGACAGCAATCGCGGCTGCGACAATGGCCGTCATCGCGCTGGCGCTGTGGGGCACCAGTGCTGCCGGGGCCGGTGTGCTGGCGCTGCTGGTGCTGGCAGTCACCGCAATTGGCGTTGCCGCCGAAGCGGGCACCGCCCTTGTCAATCTGGTCGTCACCCGGTCCGTTGCACCAGACCCTTTGCCGGGGCTTGAGCTGACACATGGCATCCCGCCGGAGTTGCGCACGCTGATCGCAGTGCCAGTACTATTGCACGATACCGCCGAGTTGCTGAGCCAGATCGAAAAGCTTGAAGTGCATCATCTGTCCAGCACGGGGGGTGCGGTACATTATGCGCTGCTGTCGGATGCGGCGGATGCCACGGCGGAAAGCACGGCCGAGGATGCGCCGCTTGTGGCGACAGCACTGGACGCGATTGCCCGGCTGAACGCGCTTTACCCGTCGGACGATGGCGCGCGGTTCTTTTTCCTGCACCGCCGCCGTTTGTGGAATGCATCAGAAGGCGTGTGGATGGGATGGGAGCGCAAACGGGGCAAACTGGCCGAACTGAACCGGCTGTTGCGGGGTGCCACCGATACAAGTTTTGCTGTCATCAGCAGCGCGGTGCCGGTGGGTATCCGCTATGTCATCACGCTGGACGCCGACACGCGGTTGCTGCGCGATACTGCCCGGCGGATGATCGGAAAGCTGGGGCATCCGCTGAACCAGCCCCGGTTCGACGCCGCCGCACAACGAGTGACGGGCGGCTACGGCATCCTGCAACCCCGCGTCACCCCCGCACTTCCGATCGGGCACGACGGATCGGTGTATCAGGCAGTATTCTCCAGCCCCGGCGGAATTGAGCCTTATGCGGCGGCGACGTCTGACGTCTATCAGGATCTGTTCGATGAAGGCTCTTTCACCGGCAAGGGCATCTATGACGTCGATGCGTTCGAGGCCGCATTGGCGGGGCGTGTGCCGGAAAACACACTGCTGAGCCACGACTTGTTCGAGGGCGTCTTTGCACGCGCCGCACTCGCATCCGACATCGAGGTGGTCGAGGATTTTCCGGCGCGGCATGACGTCGACACGCGGCGCCAGCACCGCTGGGCGCGGGGCGACTGGCAGTTGCTACCATGGATTTTCGGGCGGCACGGTCAGCAAAAAGCTGGCCTGTCGGCCGTCGGGCGCTGGAAGATGCTGGACAACCTGCGCCGGTCGCTGACCGCGCCGTTGACAATTGTGACGCTGTTTGCAGGGTGGCTGATGCCGCCAGCGGTGGCAGTGGTCTGGACCGTCGCCGTCATTGCGATGCTGGCGTTGCCGAGGTTGCTTCCACTGCCGTTCGCGATTCTGCCGGGCCGGGCGGGTGTCACATCGCGCAGCCATTTCAGCGCGCTGGCCAACGATACGGTCACCGCGCTGGCGCAGATCGGTCTGACGCTGGTGTTTCTGGCTGACACCGCATGGAACATGCTGGACGCCATCGCGCGCACGGCGATACGGCTGGCAGTGACGCGGACCCATCTGCTGGAATGGGTCACAGCCGCACAGTCGCACACGGGCGGCAGGCCAACGGTAATCGGCCTTTACCGGCGCATGGCCGGTGGGGTCATCCTGGGGCTTGCCGCGTGCGGGCTTGCCTGGACCGCCAACCCGGCCCTTGCGCCGCTGCTTGGCCCGGTCGCGCTGGTGTGGCTGGCGGCTCCGGCAGTCGCGCGACAGATCAGCCAGCCACGGAGCGCCGCGCCGACGGCGGCGTTGTCGCGCGACCAGACGCATGCCTTGCGGTTGATCGCGCGCCGGACATGGCGGTATTTTGAAACCTTTGTGACCGCAGAAGACAATTTCCTGCCGCCTGACAACTTTCAGGAAGTGCCAAAGCCCGCCGTGGCCACCCGTACGTCCCCCACGAATATCGGGCTTTATCTTCTGTCGGCGGTCGTTGCGCGCGATATGGGCTGGATTGGCCAGACCGCCGCATTGCGCCGCATCCAGGACACATTGCAGACGATCCAGCGCATGCCCCGCTATCGCGGCCATCTTTTTAACTGGCATGATACACGCGATCTGCGGGTACTCGACCCGGCCTATGTCTCGTCAGTCGACAGCGGTAATCTGGCGGGGCACCTGATCGCCGTATCCCAGGCGTGCCGCGACTGGCGCAACAGCGCGGTGCCGGCCACAGACATCCGGCAGGCGATCGGCGATACCATTGCACTCGCGCACGAGGCACGTGAAAAGAACAAAGTCGCAGACCCCGAACTGGACCTGTTGCTGAAAAAGCTGGCGAAGGCTGCGGGACTGCCCGCCACACCGCTGGCAGATCTGCTGGCCGATGCGGTCAAGGCACGTGATCGGGCGCAGCGCCATGGCGATCCGGCAGCCGAGGTCACCTTCTGGACCGAGGCGATCCACCGGTGTGTCGCCGACCATGTCGGCGATCAGGCGCAGCCAGCCGACCTTGCCCTGCTGGACGCCGTCGAAAAACTGGCCCGCACGCTCGCGCTGGACATGGAGTTCGGCTTTTTGCTTGAGCCGGACAAGAAGCTGCTGTCGATCGGGTTTTCCGTGGCGACAAACCGGCTTGATACCAACTGCTATGATCTGCTGGCATCCGAAGCGCGGCTGGCCAGCCTGTTTGCCATCGCCAAGGGTGACGTCGAAACACGACACTGGTTTCGGCTTGGGCGGGCCGCCACGCCGATCGGCGCCGGATCTGCGCTGATCTCGTGGTCGGGCAGCATGTTCGAGTATCTGATGCCTTCGCTGGTGATGCGGGCGGCGGCTGGATCTGTGCTGGAACAGACCAACCGTCTGGTGGTCGCGCGCCAACAGACCTACGGCGCGGCTTTGGGCATTCCGTGGGGGATATCGGAATCGTCGTACAACGCGCGCGATCTGGAAATGACCTACCAGTATTCCAACTTTGGCGTGCCGGGCCTTGGGCTGAAACGCGGCCTTGGTGAAAATCGGGTGATTGCTCCCTATGCGACGGGGTTGGCCGCGATGATCGATCCGCGCGCGGCGGTACAGAACTACACAGCCCTTGCCGCGTTGGGCGCCGAGGGCCGGTATGGATTTTACGAGGCGGTGGATTTCACCCCGTCGCGCCTGCCTGACGATGACGACCACGCCATCGTGCGCAGCTTCATGGCGCATCATCAGGGGATGACGATCACGGCCATCGCCAACACCTTGCAGAACGGCAGGCTGCGCGACAGATTTCACGCCGAACCGATGATTCAGGGCGTCGAACTGCTGTTGCAGGAACGGGTGCCGCGTGATGTGGCGACTGCTCCGCCACGCGCCAAGGATGTGCTGGTCGCCGCTGTCGAGACGAGCGACACCCCCAGCGTGCGCACCTTTGATGCCCCCGCCGATGAGATACCGACCGCACATCTTTTGTCCAACGGCAACTATGGGGTCATGCTGACCCCGACCGGTGAGGGCTTCAGCCGCTGGCGGGATCTGGCGATCACCCGCTGGCGGGCGGAACCGACACAGGCCGCACTGGGATCATTCATCTTTGCGCGCGATACAGCGACTGGCGCGGTCTGGTCTGCGGGGGTGCAGCCGACGCGCGCAGGCGCCGAGGGCCATCGGGCGGCGTTCTGCGAACACCACGCGGCCTTTATCCACCATGCGCCACGTTTCACCACGACGACGGAAGTGGTGGTGTCGGCCGAAGACGACGCCGAGGCGCGTCGCGTGACGCTGACCAATACAGGCCGGCGGTCGCGCGAAATCGATCTGACCTCGTACGCGGAACTTGTGCTGGCGCCACAGGCATCGGATCAGGCGCATCCTGCCTTTTCAAAGATGTTCGTGGTCACCGATTATCTGCCCGAACTGGGTGTCATCATTGCCACCCGGCGTCGCCGGTCGCCGCAAGACCCCGAGGTGTGGGCCGCCCATATCGCCGTTGTCGAAGGCGGCGAGACCGCGCCGATGCAGATCGAGACGGACCGCGCGCGGTTCATCGGGCGCGGGCGCAGCGTCGGACAGGCGGTCATGGCAGACACGCCCTTGTCCGGAACCGTCGGCACCGTTCTGGACCCGATCTTTTCCATCCGCCGCCGGGTCAGCGTACCCGCAGGCGGTGTGACACGCGTGACGTTCTGGACAATGGTAGCAGGCACGCCCGACGCGCTGCTTGATCTGGTTGATCGCCATCGTGACCCGTCGGCCTTTGCGCGTGCGGCCACGCTGTCCTGGACCCAGGCGCAGGTGCAACTGCGCCATCTGGGGATCACGCATGCCGATGCCGCCGATTTTCAGGCCCTTGGCGGCATCGTGATGCGTGACGACGGGCGTCTGCGGGCGACCAGCGGACAGATCACGGCAGGGGCGGCGCCGCAATCGGCGCTTTGGGCGTTGGGGATTTCGGGTGATCTGCCGATCGTGCTGTTGCAGATCGATGATGCGGAAGACGTGCCCACCCTGCACCAGATACTCAGCGCGCACGAATACTGGCGCATGCGGCAACTGCCCGTCGATCTGGTTATCCTGAACGAACGTTCATCTTCATATGTCCAGGATCTTCAGATCGCAATCGACAGCGCGGTGCGGTCCGCCCGGTCGCGCCCACGCGCCGAAGGCATCCATGCCCCCGCGCAAGGCACGATCCACACATTGCGTGCAGATCTGCTGAACCCCGGCGCACGGGCGCATCTGCTGTCGATGGCGCGCGTGGTTCTGGTAGCAAGCCGGGGCAGCATCAGCCAGCAGATCGGCACGCTGACTTCTCCGCCCGCAACTCTGCGGCCGGCCCCCTCACTGGTGCCCAGCCCGCATTCGCCGCAGGCACCTGCCATGCCTGAGTTGGAGTTCTTTAACGGCATCGGGGGATTTGCCGACAACGGACGCGAATATGTGACCGTTCTGCGGGATGGGCACACGACACCGGCCCCCTGGATCAACGTGATCGCCAACCCCACCTTCGGCTTTCAGGTGTCTGCCGACGGCTCCGGCCACGTCTGGTCGGAAAACAGCCGTGAAAATCAGATCACGCCATGGTCGAATGACCCCGTCGCCGATCCCCCGGGCGAGGCGATCTATCTGCATGATCTGGAAACCAATCAGATCTGGACTCCGACCGCGTTGCCGATCCGTGGCCCCGGCACCTATGTCGCGCGGCATGGCTTTGGCTATTCGGCGTTTGAACACAGCAGCCAAGGTATTGCGGCCCACATGGTTCAGTTCGTGCCGATGGATGCTTCGGTAAAGATCACCCGGCTGCGGCTGCACAACGCGGGTGCGACGGTGCGCACGCTGTCGGTGACCGCCTATGCCGAATGGGTGCTGGGCACGGCGCGTGCTGCAACGGCCCCGTTCATCGTCACCAAGGCAGACCCGGCCACGGGTGCCATTCTTGCGCAGAACACGTTCAGCACCGCCTTTCCCGGCCGTGTCGGGTTTGCCGATCTTGGGGCGCAGACCACGAGCCTGACTGCGGATCGCGTCGAATTCATCGGGGCGGGTGGCACACTGGCCGCACCAGCGGGCCTTCGCGCGGCGCCGCTGTCTGGCCGCCTGGGACCGGCGCTTGACCCCTGCGCCGCGCTGCAACGCCGGGTTACGCTGCAACCCGGCGAAACGGTTGAGGTTGTCTTTCTGCTCGGGCAGGCCGACTCCGAGGCGGCAGCCAGTGAGCTGATCCAGCGCATGCGGGCCACCGATGCGGAAACCACACTCGACGCCGTCAGGCAGCACTGGGCCGCGCTGCTGACCAGCGTGCAGGTCGCGTCGCCCGATCGTGCGATGGACATCATGCTGAACGGTTGGCTGATGTATCAGACGCTCGCCTGCCGGATCTGGGCTCGCGCGGGGTTTTATCAGGCGAGCGGCGCTTACGGGTTCCGCGACCAGTTGCAGGACGGCATGGCCCTGACGTTCGCCCGTCCCGACATGACGCGCGCGCATCTGCTGCGCGCCGCAAGCCGCCAGTTCCCCGAAGGCGATGTGCAGCACTGGTGGTTGCCCCATTCCGGGCAGGGTGTGCGCACGCGGATTTCGGATGATCGCGTCTGGCTAAGCTACGGCGTCGCCCGCTATGTCGCCGTGTCGGGCGATGCGGCCATTCTGGACGAACCGGTGCCGTTCCTGAATGGCCCTGCCCTGCTGCCGGGCGCGCATGACGACTTCTTTCTGCCGTCGGTTTCCGAAAACACCGAAAGCCTTTTTGAACATTGCGCCCGTGGTCTTGACCAGGCCATGGCCCTGACCGGCGAAAACGGCATCCCGCTGATCGGCACGGGCGACTGGAACGACGGCATGAACCGCGTCGGCGAAGGCGGCCGCGGCACCAGCATCTGGCTGGGCTGGCTGCTGATTGCGACCATCGACATGATGGCACCGCTTGCCGATCAGCGTGACCCCACCCGCGCGGTACGCTGGCGGACCCATGCCAAAGCGGTACGCCAGGCCGTTGAAACCCATGGCTGGGATGGGGCGTGGTATCGGCGCGGCACCTTTGATGACGGAACAATCCTCGGCTCTGCGGCGTCACAAGAGTGCCGGATCGACAGCATTGCGCAATCCTGGGCCGTGCTGTCCGGCGCGGCAAACCCCGCGCGCGCAAAGATGGCGATGGCGTCGATGACCGAACACCTGATCCGCCCCGACCCCGGCCTTGCGCTGCTGTTCACCCCGCCGTTCGACCGCACGCCGCTCGATCCCGGTTATATCAAGGGCTATCCGCCCGGATTGCGCGAAAATGGCGGGCAGTACAGCCATGCCGCGATGTGGGCAGTGCTGGCGCATGCGCAGCTGGGTGATGGCGACGCAGCGGGGCGGCTTTTCGCGATGCTGAACCCGATCAATCACGCCCTGACGCCACAGGATGCAGACCGCTACAAGGTAGAGCCCTACGTGATCGCGGCCGATGTCTATTCGACCGGGCCACACGCCGGGCGGGGCGGCTGGACATGGTACACAGGATCTGCCGGGTGGATGTACCGCGCGGGGGTCGAGGGACTGCTGGGCCTGACGCGCGCGGGAAACATGCTGATCCTGAACCCCTGTTTCCCCGGCGCATGGCCGCAGATGACCGCTACCGTGACTGTTGGTGACGCGCGTTTTGCAATCAGCATCCTGAACCCCGATGGCACCGGTCGTGGCGTTGTGGCCGCACAACTGGATGGCGCGCGTTTGAACCCGGCGGCAAACGGCGTGACCGTGCCGGTGACCGCTGGTGCGCATCAGATAAATCTGACCCTTGGCAACCCGCCCGACACGAAAGCCCGCCTGCCTGCCGAAACGATGGCCGCAAGGCCATGAACCGATCATGCAGGCGATCAGTGGCTGTCGCCAACAGAGCACCCCGCGCGACGCGGGCCACGCTGGCAGGCATCACGCAAAAGTCACCACCTGACACTGCCCACTGATCCGCCGATCACCTTGCAATCAGTGTTTTAACATCCATATACCATCCATACAGATGGTGATCGGACAATGAATGACTGATGCAACAGTGCACGAGCTGCGGCCACGGCCCAGACCCCCAGAGACCGAAAAGATCACGATCAACCTTGGTTTTGTCGATCTGGGGCAGATCGAACTGCTGGTGCAGGAGGGGTTCTACTCCAATCGCACCGACTTTATCCGCACTGCGATCCGCAACCAGATCGAGCGGCACGGCGATACCGTGCGGCAGATCATCACGCGCAAAAGCGTGGACCTCGGGGTGCGCCATATCACGGCTGCCGATCTGCGGACGGCGCAGACGGCGGGCCAGATGCTCGATATCCGGGTGCTCGGCCTTGCCGTCATCGCACCCGATGTCTCGCCCGACCTTGCGCGGGCCACGATATCCGCGCTGACGGTTCTGGGTGCGCTGCAGGCCAGTGATGCGGTCAAGGCGGCACTCGCGGACCGCATCAGCTGATCCCCCAACATTTCCCTGGAAGAAAGCACCCGATGACCAACCATTTTGCCCTCGGCATGACAAAAGCCGCTGAATTGACCAAAGCCGGCAAGCTGACCGAAGCGACCGCTCTGATCCAGTCCCTGCTGTCAAAAAACGACCAGGACCAGCCCACCCCGCCCGAGCGCGATGTGATCGAAGGCATGTTTACACGGCTGGACGGCAGCCCTGCGGACAGTGCCCGGCGGTCCAAGCCGCCCCGCACCCACGACGACCCACCACGCGTGCGCACCACGCTGCGCGAGACACTGCGCAAGATCGCGGCAGGTCGTATGGCCGACCACGCGCCGCTTGCG
>JAYSSN010000036.1:0-2136 GCA_043720555.1 Rhodobacterales bacterium
GCCCATATCCACGTGATGGGCGACGGCGGCGAAGCGAAATTCTGGCTTCGGCCAGAGGTCGCGGTGGCCGAAAGCGACGGGCTGGACGCCCGCAACCTCCGCCGCCTGATGCTGGTGGTGGAAAATCGGCGGGCACAGATCGAAAGGGCCTGGCATGAATATTTCACCTGACCGCGTCACCTTCGACGATGACACCATGTGGGTCACCCTCTCCGACGGCCGCACCCTCGGCGTCCCCCTCGCCTGGTTCCCCCGTCTTCTCCATGCCTCGCCATCTGAGCGGCAGGCCGTCACCCTCACCACGATGGGACTGCATTGGGAGGCGCTGGACGAAGACATCTCGCTGGCCGGTCTCATCGCCGGGCGCGGAGATATGGCAGGGGTAGGGCGGGTGGCGTAAGCAGGATGCACTTCAGCGCACCCCTACCACGCTGGCCAATCCTAACCAAAACCTTACCCGCACTCCAGCTAACCCCTTGATCCGCAATGATGCGGCTCTCTGTCCCACCGTGGGACACCCTCAGCCGCGTTTCCAACGCTTTTGCATACTCTCGAAATTCGCGTAGGTCGGCGTTTACCCGGTCTCCCCCCCCCGGTTGACGCCCCCCGCCCCCCATGCGACCTCTGTCCCTGCCCCAGCAAGGATCCCGCCGCATGCGCCTTTCCTTCGTCGTCATGGCCTACAATCAGGAAGCCTACATCCGCGACGCTGTCGCCGCCGCTTTAGGGCAGGATCATGACGACCTTGAAATCGTGCTGACCGACGACTGTTCCACCGACGGCACCTTCGCGGTGATGCAGGAGATGGCCGCCGCCTACAAAGGGCCCCATACGCTGATCCTGAACCGGAACCAGCCGAACCTCGGCCTGCTCGGCCACATCAACAAGCTCTTCAGCCTCGCCACACAGGATTACCTGATCTACGCCGCCGGCGATGACATCTCCGAGCCCCACCGCGCCCGCGTCATCGCCGAGGTGATCGCCCGGGACCGGCCGCTCCTCGTGCATTCCAACGTGACCGACCTCGACGAATCCGGCACCCCGTTCGCCCAACAACGCGAACGCACCCGACATGACGTGCTGGAGGCTAAATCGCTGCCCGAACTCGCCCGCGCGATGTCGCACGCGCTCGGGGCGTCCTGCGCCTGGCACCGGGATCTTTTTGAAAGGTTCGGTCCGATCACCGAAACCGGACTCTATGAAGATCAGGTCTTCCTGTTCCGCGCGCGTCTGATCGGCGGGGTGTCCTACATCGACCAACGGCTGGTGCGCTATCGGCGCGGCATCGGCATCTCTTTCGGATCAAAGAAGGACGCTTTGAAGAAGCTGAACATCGATGTTGCGGTCTTGCGGCAACGCACGCTGGATTGCCTGCGGGTTGCGCCGGACCGCCGCGACATCCTGAAATCGCTGGCGCGCAAGCTGGAAAAGCGGCTGAACGAGCGTGACATGCTGCTTTCCGGTCAGGCGGCTTTTGCCGACGACAGCCCGTCAAACCTTGACGAAACCTGAACGACCCCCTGGTAAGCCCTTGAAATTGCTACGGCGCGAGCATCTCAACGCGTGGAGATGGCTCGCGCCGCGCGGTTTTCACGGCTCAGACCAGCCCGCCGTCACCAGGGGGCTGACCTCGTGCCAGCCCTCCCACATCATGTCCAGCGCGACGTAAAGGATGATCGCAAGCCCGACATAGGCGATCCAGCGGTGCCGGGTCAAAAGCCGGGCGATGAAGCTGGCCGCCAGACCCATCAGCGCGATCGACAGCGCCAGCCCGATGATCAGCACCGTCGGATGATCCTTTGCCGCCCCCGCAACCGCCAGCACGTTATCCAATGACATCGATATGTCCGCGACCACAATCTGCGTCGCGGCCTGGGCAAAGGTCTTCCTCGGCGCGCCGCCCCCGACCAGCCCGTCGGCGTCGAGGTCGGTGCCGGTCAGCGCCTCTTCGACCGCCAGATCGGTAGTGTGCCCGTCCCGAAGCTCGCGCCACATCTTCCAGCACACCCACAAAAGCAGGATGCCTCCGGCCAGCAGAAGCCCGGTGATCGCCAGCAGCTGCGTCGTGATCAGCGCAAAGCCGATCCGCATCAGCGTCGCCGCGATGATCCCGACGAGGATCGCCTTGGCACGCAG
>JAYSSN010000037.1:0-5190 GCA_043720555.1 Rhodobacterales bacterium
GCACCAAAGGCAATCATCTTTTCCGGCGGCCCCGCATCGGTGTTTGCCGACGGAGCGCCGATGCCCCCCACATCCGCCTTCGCGCTTGGCGTGCCGATCCTCGGCATCTGCTATGGCCAGCAGGTGATGATGCACTGCCTCGGCGGCCGCGTGGAACGCGGCCATGGCACCGCCGAATTCGGCCGCGCCTACGTCACGCCCACCCAACTGACCCACCCCATCCTCGCAGGCTGGTTTCCTCCCGAAGACGGCCCCCTCGCCCGCGAACAGGTATGGATGAGCCACGGCGATCATGTGTCTGAAATTGCACCCGGTTTTGCTGTCTACGGCACCTCGCCCAATGCCCCGTTCGCCATCACTGCAGACCCCGCCCGCCACTTCTATGCCGTCCAGTTCCATCCCGAGGTGCACCACACCCCCAAGGGCGCGCAGCTGTATGAAAACTTTGTCCGTCTCGCGGGCTTTACCGGCGACTGGACGATGGGTGCCTACCGCGAAGACGCCATCGCCAAAATCCGTACCCAGGTGGGGACCGGTCGCGTGATCTGCGCCCTCTCGGGTGGTGTGGACAGCTCGGTTGCAGCCGTCCTGATCCATGAGGCGATCGGCGAACAACTCACCTGCGTCTACGTTGATCACGGCCTGATGCGGCAGGGCGAAAGCGAACAGGTCGTGGCCATGTTCCGCGAACATTACAATCTGCCGCTGATCCACGCCGACGAGTCCGATCTGTTCCTGACCGCCCTCGAAGGGGTCTCCGACCCCGAGATCAAACGCAAGACCATCGGCCGGCTGTTCATCGAAGTGTTTGAAAAACACGCCCAGGCCATTGGTGGGGCCGAATTCCTCGCCCAGGGCACCCTCTACCCCGACGTCATCGAATCGGTCAGCTTTTCCGGTGGACCCTCCGTCACCATCAAATCGCACCACAATGTCGGCGGCCTGCCCGACCGCATGAAGATGCAGCTGGTCGAACCCCTGCGCGAGCTGTTCAAGGACGAGGTCCGCGCGCTTGGCCGCGAACTCGGCCTGCCGCCCAGTTTCATTGGCCGCCATCCGTTCCCGGGCCCCGGCCTCGCCATCCGCTGCCCCGGCGAGATCACCCGCGAAAAACTGGAAATCCTGCGCAAGGCGGACGCCGTCTACATCGATCAGATCCGCAAACACGGACTTTACGATGAAATCTGGCAGGCCTTCGTCGCGTTGCTGCCGGTCAAGACCGTGGGCGTGATGGGCGACGGGCGCACCTATGATTATGCCTGCGCGTTGCGCGCCGTCACATCGGTTGATGGCATGACCGCCGACTACTACCCGTTCAGCCATGATTTTCTTGGCGAGACCGCCACCCGCATCATCAACGAAGTCCCCGGCATCAATCGCGTGACCTATGACATCACGTCAAAGCCACCCGGCACCATCGAATGGGAATAGTGCGGCTTGCGGGACGGGTGATCTGCACCAACCCGGCGGATGCAGCATTGGTCTGCGCCCATGTCGCGGATCATATCACCTTGACCCTTGCCGAGCCGGGCTGCCTGTCCTTTGCCGTGACCCCAACCGATGATCCGCTGATCTGGCGCGTGGACGAATCCTTTGTCGATGAGCCCGCGTTTGATGCCCATCAGACCCGCACGCGCGCATCAGACTGGTATCGCCTGACATCCCACATCGCGCGCGACTATGTGATTGCCAACGAATGACGCTGCGGGCGACATGAAAAGGGCGGGCCATGCGCCCGCCCCTTCCCATCACAATGAACCGAAATCAGCCTTTCGGGCGGTTGCGGATCATAAAGCTGTCGAACGTCAGCTCGGCCACCTGATTCCACAGGTTCGCCTCGTTGCGGAACTTCTGCTGGCTTTCAAAGATCATCTTGAAATCCGCGTTGGCCGCCGACAGCTCGGCATAAAGCGCATTGGCCGCAGCGAACGCCGCCACCAGCACGTCCTCGGGATATGGGCGCAGTTGCGCCCCGCCTGCAATCAGGCTGCGCAAGGCGGCCGGGTTCTTGGAATCATAGTTCGCCATCATGTCCTGGTTGGCCGTAGCCGCCGCTGTCCGCACGATGGCCTGATAGTTCGCCGGCAGGCTGTTCCACTTTTCCAGATTGATCATGAAGTTCAGCGTCGGGCCACCTTCCCAGAAACCGGGATAGTAGTAATAGGGTGCGACCTTGTTCAGCCCCAGCTTTTCATCATCATAGGGCCCGACCCATTCCGCCGCATCAATCGTGCCACGCTCCAGCGCCGGGTAAATGTCGCCACCCGGAATTTGCTGCGGCACCACACCAAGCGCCTCCATCACCTTGCCGCCCATCCCGCCGATGCGCATTTTCACTCCGGCAAGATCGGCAACCGACTTGATCTCCTTGCGCCACCAGCCGCCCATCTGGACGCCAGTGTTGCCGCCGGGAAACCCGATCAGGCCCTGCTTGGCAAAAAAGGCGTTCATCATGTCGATGCCGCCGCCGTGGTAGTACCAGGCGTTGATCCCGCGCACGTTCAGCCCGAAAGGCACCGCCGTGCCCAGCGCATAGGTCGGATCTTTGCCCCAATAATAGTAAGACGCCGTGTGCGCCATCTCGACAACGCCGTTCGCAACCGCATCGGCCGCTTCCGGCATCGGCACGATCTCACCCGCGGGGAAGGGCTGAATCTGGAACTTCCCGTCGGTCGCATCGCTGACGACCTTGGCAAAGGTATCGGCCGCCCCATAAATCGTATCCAGCGATTTCGGGAACCCCGACGTCAGACGCCAGCTTACGGCGGGCGCTTCCTGCGCAATCGCCGGGGCCGCGAGTGTGGCTGCCGCCGCGCCAACGGTAGCTGTGGTCAGAAAATTCCGTCGTTTCATGTGGTATCCTCCCTGATGATAAATGGTGTGGTTCAGTCGATGCCAAGGTCGAGTGTCGGCACCGCAAGGTCTGGCATTGGCAACGCATCAAGCGCGCCCTCGACAGCCCCCGCATCGAGCAAGACTTCTTCGCCGATCCAGTAGGTCACACTTTCCGGCCAGAAGATCAGGATCGCCACGAGGATCAGTTGCAAGATGATCCACGGGATCGACCCCAGATAGATGTCGCGGCTTTTCACCTCGGGGGGGGCAATGCCGCGCAGATAGAACAGCGCAAACCCGAATGGCGGATGCATGAACGCGGTCTGCATGTTGACGCACAACAGCAACCCGAACCAGATCAGGTCAATATCCAGCGATACGGCCACCGGCACCAGAAGCGGCACCACGATGAACACGATCTCGAAGAAATCCAGAAAGAACGCCAGAAAGAAGATGAAGATGTTGACGAAAATCAGAAACCCCAGCGGCCCGCCCGGAATGCCCGACAACATGTGTTCGATCCACCGGCTGCCGTTCACCCCCTGAAACACCAGGCTGAACACCGTGGCCCCGATCAGGATGAACAACACCATCGCGCTGATCCGCATGGTCTGGTCCATCGCGTCCCATAGCAGCGACAGGCTGAAACGGCGGTGCAGTATGGCCAGAATGATCGCCCCCACAACCCCCATGGCGCCCGCTTCGGTGGGCGTGGCCAACCCCATGAAAATCGTGCCCAGCACCAGAAAAATCAGCACCAGCGACGGGATCATCCCCCAGGCAACTTTCGATGCCAGCGCCCAGCCGCGCAGCGTGCGCGCTTCGGGTGGCAAGGCGGGCACCAGGTTCGGACGGAACACCGACACCAGAAAGATGAACCCGGTGAACAGCGCCACCTGCAACACCGAAGGCCCGATCGCCCCCAGATACATCTCGCCCACCGGCACGCCCAGCTGATCGGCCAGCACGATCAGCACCAAAGACGGCGGAATGACCTGCGTGATCGTTCCGGATGCCGCGATCACCCCGGTACCGATCTTCATGTCATAGCCGTATTTGATCATGATCGGCAGCGATATCATCCCCATCGCAATCACGCTGGCTGCGACCGTGCCGGTGATCGCCCCAAGGATCGCCCCCACGAAGATGACCGCATAGGCCAACCCGCCGGGAATAGCCCCGAACGCCTGCCCGACGCCTTCCAGCAGGTCCTCGGCCAACCCCGACTTCTCCAGAATCACCCCCATGAAGGTGAAGAACGGGATCGACAGCAACAGATCGTTCGCCATGATGCCGAACACCCGGTAGGGCATCGCCTGCATGAACGAAAAACTGAAATAACCAATCTCGATGGCGATCAGACCAAAGAACAGCCCGAGCGCCGACAGCGAGAATGCCACCGGAAAGCCCAGCAGCAAAAACACCACCAGTCCTGCGAACATCGTGGGCGCAAGATATCCGTAATCTAGCATGCTGCCCCCCCGGTCGCATCACGCGTCATTGCAACGGCTTTTCGTAGGCCGTCTGGTAACGCACATCACCCTGCAACCCGGCAATACGCTTGATAAGTTCGGCAATGCCCTGCAACAGCAGCAGAAAAAAGCCGAATGGCAGCAGCGCCTTGACCGGCCATACCGGCAGGCCGCCCGCGCTGGCCGATATCTCCATATCCTCGAAACTGTCCTGAAAGAACGACTCACCCATCCAGATCATCATCACCGTGACCGGGATCAGAAAAACGATGATGCCGAAAACGTCGATCCACAGCTTGGCGCGCTGTGACCGGCTCATGTAGATGATGTCGACCCGTACATGCTCGTTCAGCCTCAACACCTGGGCCGCTCCCAGCAGAAAAATCCCGGCAAACATCTGCCACTGAATCTCCAGCCAGGCATTCGAACTGGCGTTGAACATGTAGCGCGACAGCGCGTTTCCCGCGCTGATCATGGCGCTGACAAAAACCAGCGTTGCCGCCACCAGACCAAAGAACCAGCTGATACGGTCGATAGCGCCCGCGACGCGAAGCAATGCTTGCAGGGTCGTTCCTCCTACCACGTTGTAACGGCTGTCTGGCGCAGCCTGTTGTTTCACAGTCAGGCTCCACCCACCGCAATGCAACAGGATTTTCAACCCGAGCAGCGGTAGTGCCACGCTCTCCATACCACGTAAAGAACATTGATGTTACGTCACAAATCGGTGACGCGGCGTCAATCATTGACCGGCCGTTTCAGCCATGGCTAGCGTCGCTCCTACAAAAATGGGCTGCATGTAGCACGACCCATGGTTTTCGGGGAGGAGAACCAATGTACAGATTTACTCTGGCGGCAGGTGCAGTGGCATTGACGGCAACCGGCG
>JAYSSN010000038.1:0-14554 GCA_043720555.1 Rhodobacterales bacterium
TATTACATCCTGCCTTTGTGGGTGATGGTGATGACCTCGCTGAAGGGAATGCCCGAGGTGAGGATCGGCAATATCTTTGCCCCACCGGTGGAAATCACCTTTCAGCCGTGGGTGAAGGCGTGGTCGGAGGCGTGCACAGGGTTGAACTGCGACGGGCTGAGCCGCGGGTTCTGGAATTCGGTGCTGATCACGGTGCCGTCGGTAATCCTGTCGATCGCGGTGGCAAGCGTGAACGGCTATGCGCTGGTGAACTGGCGGTTCAAGGGGTCGGATGTGTTCTTTACCATCCTGATCTTCGGGTCGTTCATTCCCTATCAGGTGATGATCTATCCCATCGTGATCCTGCTTCGGGAAATGGGGATCTATGGCACGCTATGGGGTCTGGTGCTGGTGCACACGATCTTTGGCATGCCGATCCTGACGCTGCTGTTCCGCAACTATTTCTCGACCATCCCGGTTGAGTTGTTCAAGGCCGCGCGCGTTGACGGGGCCGGGTTCTGGGCGATCTATTTTCACATTCTGATGCCCATGAGCCTGCCGATTTTCGTGGTGGCGCTGATCTTGCAAGTCACCGGGATATGGAACGATTTTCTGTTTGGCGTGATCTACACCAAACCTGCAAACTATCCGATGACCGTGCAGTTGAACAATATCGTGAACTCGGTGCAGGGGGTGAAGGAATATAACGTCAACATGGCGGCAACCCTGATTACGGGCCTTGTGCCGCTGTTCGTCTACTTCATCTCCGGCAAACTTTTTGTCCGCGGCATTGCCGCCGGTGCCGTGAAAGGCTGACCCCATGCACTCGATCTCTGTCAAAGACCTGACCCTGAATTTCGGCGCGGTATCCGTGCTGAAGAACCTGAACCTAGATGTTGCCGAGGGCGAGTTCATCGTACTTCTCGGCCCGTCAGGCTGTGGAAAGTCCACCTTGCTGAACTGCCTTGCGGGTTTGCTGGACATCTCGGATGGGCAGATTTTCATCAAGAACAAGAACGTGACATGGGCCGAACCATCCGAACGCGGCATTGGCATGGTGTTTCAGTCTTACGCGCTTTATCCGCAGATGACGGTGCGGGGAAACCTGTCCTTCGGGCTGAAGAACGCGCGCGTGCCGGCCGATGAGATTGCCAGGCGCGTTGCGCGCGCTGCGGAAATCCTGCAGATCGGCCCGCTGCTGGACCGAAAGCCTGCGGCTCTGTCAGGCGGACAGCGGCAACGCGTTGCCATCGGCCGGGCCCTGGTGCGGGACGTGGATGTATTCCTGTTTGACGAGCCGTTGTCGAACCTTGATGCCAAGCTGCGATCCGAACTTCGGGTGGAAATCAAACGCCTGCACACCCGCCTGAAAAACACGATGGTCTATGTGACGCATGACCAGATCGAGGCGCTGACGCTGGCCGACCGTATTGCTGTGATGCGGGGCGGGATCATCCAGCAACTGGACGCACCGCAGGTGATTTATAATCGTCCGGCCAATCTGTATGTGGCCGGCTTCATCGGCAGCCCGTCGATGAACATGCTGCACGGCGCGGTGAAGAACGGCATCTTTCTGTCGGGCGACATCACGCTTGATCTGGCAGGCTATGACGGCGGCGCCATCGTTGACCGCGAGCGCGCGATCCTTGGTCTGCGCCCCGAACATCTGAGCATTCAGACCGAAGCACGCGTGGGCCAGACGATTGCCGCCACGGTGGAGATCGACGAACCGATGGGGGCCGACAGCCTTGTGTGGCTGACAACGGGCGGGCAGCAATTGTCGGTCCGGGTGCCGGTGGAACGCCGCCTTGAACCGGGCACGCCGGTGCATCTGCGGGTCGACATGCCCAAAGCCTCGCTCTTTGATGCGGACAGCGAACAGCGGGTTTGATGATGGACCTGTCTGGCGACTGGACCCTGGGCGATGGGGAGCGCGAGGTTTCCTTTGCCTTGCCAGGCGATGCAATCACGGCGCTGCACGGCGCGGGCGTGATCCCTGATCCCTATTTCGGTCGCAATGAATATGATTGCCGCTGGGTCGCGGCGCGGGATTGGATCGCGCGGCGTACGTTCTCGCATGACGGCAGCCCTGCCGATCTGGTGATTGCCGAGCTTGATTGCGTGGCCGAGGTGCGGCTGAACGGTGTGACCGTTCTGTGCGCCGCGAACGCCTTTCGCACATGGCGGGTGGACGTGACGCCACACTTGAAATCCGGTGAGAACCAGATTGAAATCCATTTCCGCGCCAGCCCCGAGGCAGCGGCGAAGGCCCAGGCGGCACAGCCGTTTTTCGTGCCGTGGCACACCGGCAATTCGGCCATTCCGCATGGCAACATGCTTCGCAAGCAGCAGTGCGACTATGGCTGGGACTGGAACATCGCCCTTGCCCCATTTGGGGTTTACGGGCGCCTGGCGCTTGAGCCGCAGGTGGCGCGGATAGGCGACATCATCGTGGACCAACGGCATGCGGGTGGCATCGTGTCGGTGTCACTCACGGTTCATGCGCTGGGCCATGACGTGACCGCAACCCTTTGTGACGTCACGGCAAAAGCGCCGGTTGTCGCCGGGATAGCGCATCTGGAATTGATTATTTCGAACCCCGGGTTGTGGTGGCCTGCCGGCCTTGGCCCACAACCGCTGCATGAACTGGCCGTGACGTCCGGTGAGGCCACGGCCACACGGCGCATCGGGTTGCGGGATCTGAAACTCGTCAGCGAACCCGATGCCGCAGGACGCTCGTTTGCGTTCACCTGCAATGGGCATCCCACGTTCGCGCGGGGCGCCAACTGGATACCTGCCGATGCGCTGGCGGGCCGCATCACACCCGACGCCACCCGCGCCCTGCTGCAATCGGCCGTGGACGCGAACATGAACATGATCCGCGTCTGGGGTGGCGGGCGGTATGAACCCGACTGGTTTTATGACATCTGTGATGAGCTGGGGCTGATGGTCTGGCAGGATTTCATGTTTTCCTGCCACCTTTATCCCTCCACCCCCGATTTCCTGCGCGACGTGGCGGCCGAGGTACGCGAGAATGTGGCGCGGATCCATCACCACGCCTGCCTTGCCTTGTGGTGCGGCGATAACGAACTGATCGGGGCACTGACGTGGTTCCCCGAAAGCAAGGCTGACCGCGACCGCTATCTGGTCAGCTATGACCGACTGAACCGCACGATCGAGGACGCGCTGAAGACGACCGTACCGGGGGCCAACTGGTGGCCCTCCAGCCCATCGCCCGGCCCGCTGTCATTTGGCGATGCCTGGCATGATGACAGCAGCGGTGACATGCATTTCTGGAGCGTGTGGCATGAAGGTCGGGATTTCGATCATTACCGCGATGTGAAGCCGCGTTTTTGTTCCGAATTCGGATTCCAGTCTTATCCGTCAATGCAGGTGATCCACCAATTTGCCGATCCACAGGATCACAACATTGCGGCCCCGGTCATGGAAAGCCACCAGAAGAACGCAGGCGGCAACGCCCGGATCGCCGAGACCATGTTCCGCTATTTCCGCTTTCCGGTGGATTTTCCGAACTTTGTCTACCTCAGCCAGGTGCAGCAAGGCCTTGCCATCAAAACTGCCGTGACGGCGTGGCGGGCGTTGAAGCCGCATTGCATGGGCGCACTCATCTGGCAGCTGAATGACGCATGGCCAGTATGTTCATGGTCCAGCCTTGATCATGGCGGCAACTGGAAGCTGCTGCATCACATGGCGCGGCATTTCTTTGCGCCCGTCACCGTGGTCGCCGTGCCGGACGGCGATGGCATCACCCTGCGGGGCGTCAACGATACGCGCGATGCGGTGCCCCTGACGCTGACCATTTCTGCGCTGAACATGGCGGGCAACCTGCGCCAGTTGACCTCGTACAAGGCCATCGTTCCCACAGATGCCGCGACCGGTCTGGCCAACATCCCGCGCGCTGACCTGAACAAAGGCGAGGTGCTGCACTGGGCATGGAACGGCGCACACACAGGCGAAGACATCATGCCGCTTGGCCCATGGAAGGCGCATGACCTGAACAGTCCGCAGGTTGCCATGTTGCCCGCCCGACAGGCTGACGTCTGGACAATCTTGCTGACCGCCCAGACCCTTGCGCCCTTCACCGCCATCGAAGCCGATCTGCGCGGCCGGTTCAGCGACAATGCGTTCGCACTGATCCCCGGTCGCCCCCGCACCATCACGTTCGCGCCGGATGCCCCCGGCACGCCCAACTTCACCCTGCGCCACCTGCATGCAGCCACATACGGAGCCTGAAATGTTCAGCTATCAACTCTATTCCTCCCGTAACTTCCCGCCCCTGCGCGATACCCTGCAGATGTTGAAGGCCGCTGGATACGAAGCCGTCGAAGGCTTTGGCGGCATCTACCCCGACGAGGCCGCAGCGACCAGCGTGGCCGCCGCGTTGCGGGAAACCGGGCTGGTGATGCCGACGGGGCATTTCGACCTTGCCTCGCTGAAAAATGACCCCGCCCGCGTCATGAGGATGGCGCGCGTGCTGGGGATCGCCACGATCATCTGCCCGTGGATCGCGCCGGATGATCGACCCACTGATGCTGCCGGATGGCAGGCCCTTGGCGCGCTGCTGGAGGCGGTGGCCACGCCCTACCGCGCTGCGGGTTTCGGCTTTGGCTGGCACAACCATGACTTCGAGTTCAAGCCGCTGCCCGATGGCAGTCTGCCGCATGACCTGATGTTCGCCGCCGCCCCCTCGCTCGGGTGGGAAATTGATGTGGCCTGGGTCGTAAAGGGCGGGCAAGATCCGCGCGCCTTCATCAAAACCTATGGCGACCGCATCCTGACCGCGCATGTCAAGGATATCGCCCCCGCAGGCCAGAATGCGGACGAGGACGGCTGGGCCGATGTGGGCACCGGCATCGTGGACTGGCCCGCGATCTACACGGCGCTGCGCGCCACGCCATGCGCGCATTTCATCATGGAGCATGACAACCCATCCGATCACGCGCGCTTTGCTGCACGGTCGATCAAGACGGCGAAAGGCTGGTAAACATGACAACGATGGGTATCGGCATCATCGGATGCGGCAATATCTCGACCACGTACCTTGACCTCGCGCCCCTGTTCAACGGGCTGGAGGTGCGGGCCGTGGCGGATGCCAACGTAGAGGCCGCACGGGGACGCGCGGCGGAGTACAAGGTCAAGGCTCAGACGGTTGATGAAATGCTCGACAATCCCGATGTGGGTCTGGTCATCAACCTGACTATACCGGACGCGCATTACGCGGTATCGCGCCGGGCGGTTGAGGCGGGCAAGCATGTCTATTCCGAAAAGCCCGTTGTCCTGTCGATGGCCGATGGCGTGGCCCTGCGCGACCTCGCCCGCGAAAAGGGCGTATCGGTCGGCAGCGCCCCCGATACTTTTCTTGGCGGTGCGCATCAGCAAGTGCGCCAGATGATTGACGATGGCGCCATCGGCACGGTCACTGCCGGAGCAGGCGCCTTTATGAATCCGGGGATGGAAAGCTGGCATCCGAACCCGCATTTCTTCTTTCAACCGGGCGGCGGCCCGATGCTGGATATGGGGCCATACTACATCGGCAACCTCATCAATTTCCTTGGTCCGGTGCGGCGGGTCGCGGCGTTGGCCACATCGGCGCATGCCACCCGCACGGTGACATCGCAGCCCAATCCGGGCACCGTGATCCCGGTCAACACGCCCACCAATATCCATGCGCTGCTGGAGTTTCACAACGGGGCCACGGTGAACCTGTCGGTCAGTTGGGATGTCTGGGCCCACAAGCGCGTGAACATGGAACTGTATGGGACCGCAGGCAGCCTTTTTGTTCCTGACCCCAACTTCTTTGGCGGGCGGATCGAGATGGCTGGCAAGGATGGCGAAATCGTGGAGGTGAAGGGCTGGGATCACCCCTTCAGTCGCATCAATCAGCAAAACCCGCATCATGGCCCGCTTGCCAACTACCGCACGGCAGGTGTGGCTGATATGGCCGCCGCGATCCGCGAGGGGCGCGATGCGCGCTGCTCGCTTGACCGGGCGCTGCACGCGGTCGAAGTGATGACGGCCGCACTGCAGTCGGGCGAAACCGGGCAGTTCGTGACTCTGACCACCACATGCACACGACCGGCCGCGCTTGGCCCTGATGCCGCACAGGCGCTGCTCGCCTGATCCGGTAACCGACCTGCGGCCTCCCATGTGGGTCGGGCAAGGGCGGGGTGCCGCACAGGCAGTCCCGCCCGTTTTTTGAAAGGTGATGCATGCCCCACAATCCCATTCTGCGGGGCTTTAACCCGGACCCTTCGATCTGCCGGGTGGGGGATGATTACTACATCGCCGTGTCGACATTTGAATGGTATCCGGGCGTCCGGATCCACCACTCGACCGATCTTGTGAACTGGCGGCTGGTGGCCCGGCCGCTGCGCAGGGCAAGTCAGCTCGACATGCGGGGAAACCCCGACAGTTGCGGCGTCTGGGCCCCCTGCCTGTCCCATGCCGACGGCAAGTTCTGGCTGGTCTATACCGACGTGAAGCGGCTGGATGGCGCATTCAAGGATGCACACAATTACATTGTCACCTGTGCATCGGTCGATGGCGACTGGTCGGAGCCCACGTACGTCACGGCGTCCGGCTTTGATCCCTCGCTTTTCCACGACGAAGACGGGCGCAAATGGTTTTTGAACATGCGCTGGAACCACCGTGGGCCGGGCACGGGGATCAACACCGCGCATGACAGCTTTGACGGGATCGAGATGCAGGAATGGCACCCGACGCGCGGTTTGATTGGCGATGTGGCCACCATCTATGCGGGCAGCGATCTGGGCCTGACCGAGGCCCCGCATCTTTTTCACCGTAATGGCTGGTATTATCTGACGGTTGCCGAAGGTGGCACGGGCTATGACCATGCCATCACCATGGCGCGGTCGCGGACCCTGCTGGGTCCGTATCAGACCCATCCGCAAAAGCACCTGATGACTGCCCGCTTTTCGCCAGACGCACCCCTGCAACGCGTGGGTCACGGCCAGTATGTCGAAACCCCCGATGGCCAGCCGTTCCACACCTTCCTCTGCGGGCGTCCGCTGTCAGGGCGGTTCTGCCCGATGGGGCGCGAGACGGGGCTGGCGGCCTGCGTCTGGCGTGACGACTGGCTTTATCTTGCAGATGGCGGGATGGTGCCGCCACTTGATCTGCCATTGGACGCGACGCGCATCCCCGATGCCCCGTCGCGCAATAGCTTTGCCACCACCCTGCCACCCGAGTTTCAATGGCTGCGCACACCGCATCCTGAACGCCTGTTCTCGATGACAGGCAACGCGCTGCGTTTGACGGGACGTGAAAGTCTGGGGTCGTGGTTTGAACAAGCCCTTGTCGCCCGCCGTCAGGAGCACGCGCGCTACCGTGCCGAAACGGTGCTGCTGGCCGATCCGCCCAATTGGCAGCGCGCGGCGGGCATCATCACATATTACAACCGCCACAAGTTTCATGCGGCGCTTGTGACGCGCGAAGGCGGTGCCCGGCTGCTGCGGATCGTGTCCTGCCTTGGCGATTGGCCGGGTGAGGGGCTGACATTCCATGCCAGCATCCCGCTGCCCGATGGCGCGGTCACGCTGGCGGTAGACGTGGACGGCGCCCGCCAGCAGTTTCAATGGGCGACGGGCGGGCCGATGCAGGATGCAGGCCCGGTACTGGACGCCAGCCTGATTTCCGATGAAGGCGGGCGGGGGGAACATGCATCGTTCACCGGGGCCTTCGTGGGCATGGTGGCGCATGATCTGACGGGGCAGGGATGGCACGCCGACTTCACGCGCTTTGACTATTTCCCGGACGCGGGCGTTTCGGCTTGATCCAGCGCGGTCGCGCGGCATAAAGGGGCGGACTTACAGGATAGCTCCGATGGACGCCACGCCGCGCAAAATCCCGTCGCATGAACTGACCTATGTGCGCTTGCGCGACATGGTTTTGTTCGGTCGTCTTGAACCGGGGCAGCCGGTGACCATCCAGGGCCTCTGCGCCGATCTGGATGCCGGGATGACGCCGGTGCGCGAGGCGATACGGCGGTTGACGGCCGAGGCCGCGCTGACCCCGCAGGGCAACCGTCGCGTATCGGTTCCGCAACTCAGCCGCTCGGATGTCGATCAACTGGCCTTTGCGCGTCTGGCGATTGAACCGCATCTGGTTGAATTGGCTGCCGCGCAAGTGACACCCGCGCTGATCGCGCGGTTGACCGCGCTTGACGCGCTGGTCGATCAGGCCATCGCGGCCGGGCAGATCAGCGACTATTTGCAAAGCAACCACGCCTTCCATTTCGCCCTGTATGAGGCGTCTGCCGCGCCCGTTCTTGTGGACATGGCCCGCGCCCTGTGGCTGCGTTTCGGCCCCAGTTTGCGCGTCGTCTGCACCCGCTTTGGCGCGGGCGTCCTGCTCGACCGGCATAAAGAGGCGCTTCAGGCAATGCGTGCGGCCGATGCTGGTGGCCTTGTACGGGCGATGCGGGACGACATCACCGATGGCATCGAAGGCGTGCGCGGGACGCTTTCCGCGTAGACCTCCCTGCACGTTCTGACGGGCATTCATCGTGTCAGCGAAGCAATCCGGGCGACACAGCGCGTGCACTTCATAATTTGATCAAATTCGTTGCAGACTCCCTTTGATCCCCGTATGCAAGGATCAAAGGGCCGGTGTGGTCCGTCAGACCAAAAGGGTTCGCGCCATGAACATGATTACCAACCACCTGCCGACGGCCGAACTGCAGGCGCTGGACGCAGCACACCACATGCACCCGTTTACGGACGGCAATGAGCTGGCGAAGAAAGGTGTGCGCGTGATCACGGCCGGCAAGGGTGTCTGGCTGACCGACAGCAATGGCAACAGGATCATCGACGGCATGGCCGGTCTTTGGTGCGTCAACATCGGTTATGGCCGGGATGAACTGGCCGATGTGGCAGCACGCCAGATCCGAGAGCTGAGCTATTACAACACCTTCTTCATGACGACCCATGTTCCTGCCATTGCGCTTGCGACCAAGCTTGCAGAACTTGCGCCCGGCGATCTGAATCATGTGTTCTTTGCGGGCAGCGGGTCCGAGGCGAACGATACCAACATCCGCCTCGTGCGCCGCTACTGGGATGTGAAGGGGCACCCGGCCAAGCGCATCATCATTGGCCGCAAGAACGGCTATCACGGCTCGACCATGGGCGGCGGCAGCCTTGGCGGGATGACCTATATCCACGCCCATGGCGGCAAGATCGACGGGATCGAACACATCGGTCAGCCGCATTGGTGGGCCGAAGGCGGCGATATGACGCCCGAAGCATTCGGCCTTGTGCGCGCGCAGGAACTCGAGGCAAAAATCCTGGAACTGGGCGTCGAAAATGTTGCGGCGTTCATTGGCGAGCCGATTCAGGGGGCAGGGGGCGTGATCGTGCCGCCCAGCACCTACTGGCCCGAAATCCAGCGCATCGTCGACAAATACGGCATCCTGCTGATCGCGGATGAGGTCATCACCGGTTTTGGCCGCACCGGCAACTGGTTCGGCTCGGAAACCTTCGGCATCACGCCCCACATCATGACCATCGCCAAGGGGCTGTCGTCAGGCTATGTGCCGATTGGCGGATCCATCGTCTGTGACGAGATCGCGAATACACTCGCGGGGTCGGGCGATTTCAACCACGGCTACACCTATTCGGGCCACCCTGTGGCCGCTGCCGTGGCCTTGGAAAACCTGCGCATCATTCAGGAAGAGGGGATTGTGGAACACGTCCGCGACGTGGCCCACCCCTATCTGGCCGAACGCTGGCATGCGCTGGCCGATCACCCGATGGTCGGCGAGACAAAGCTGGTGGGCCTCATGGGTTCACTTGCGCTGACGCCAGACAAATCCACGCGGGCGCGGTTCGCGTCCGAGGTGGGCAAGGTCGGCTGGCGCACGCGCGAGCGGTGCTTTGCCAACAATCTGGTGATGCGCCATGTGGGCGACCGGATGATCATTGCGCCGCCCCTTGTGATCACAACAAGCGAGATTGACATCCTGATCGATCGCGCCCGCAAGTCGCTGGATGAAAGCTATGCAGCGCTCAAGGCCGACGGAATGTTCATCGCCGGCTAGGTGCGGCGTGCAGATTTCACAAGGTGCAGCCCGTTTCAGACCCCGGTTTTGCCCACGCGGTACCACCCGGCTTGAGTTTGCCGCGCCCCTTCCCTACACACAGGGAAACGTCGAAGGATTGCCCCCATGCGCGCTTATGCCGATCTTGCCGCTGCCGTTGGAAACACCCCGCTTTTGAAGCTGCGCAAGGCATCACAGGTGACGGGCTGCACCATTCTGGGCAAGGCCGAGTTTCTGAACCCCGGCCAGTCGGTCAAGGACCGTGCGGCGCTTTACATCATCAAGGATGCCGTCGCACGCGGCACGCTGAAACCAGGTGGCACCATCGTCGAAGGCACTGCGGGAAATACGGGTATCGGCCTTGCGCTTGTCGGGGCATCGCTGGGCTTTCGCACTGTGATCGTGATCCCCGAAACCCAAAGCCAGGAAAAGAAGGACATGCTGCGCCTTGCTGGTGCGGAACTCGTGCAAGTGCCAGCGGCACCTTACAAGAACCCTAACAACTATGTGCGATATTCAGGCCGTCTGGCCGAGGCTTTGGCGAAAACAGAACCGAATGGTGCAGTCTGGGCCAATCAGTTCGACAATGTGGCGAACCGGCTGGCGCATCTGGAAACCACGGGGCCGGAAATCTGGGAACAGACTGGTGGCAAGGTGGACGGCTTTATCTGTGCGGTCGGTTCCGGCGGCACATTGGCAGGCGTGGGCATGGCGCTGCAACCCAAGGGTGTGAAGATCGGTCTGGCCGATCCCGAAGGCGCGGCGCTGCATTCGTTTTACACGACCGGCAAGCTGGAAAGCCCCGGATCGTCGATCACCGAAGGCATCGGGCAGGGGCGGATCACGGCAAACCTCGAAGGCTTCACCCCTGATTTCAGCTATCGCATCCCTGATGCCGAAGCGCTGCCCATCGTGTTCGATCTGCTGCAGGACGAAGGCATCTGCATGGGCGGCAGCACGGGCATCAACATCGCCGGAGCCATCCGCATGGCGCGCGAGATGGGGCCGGGCAACACCATCGTCACCATCCTGTGCGATTATGGCAGCCGGTATCAGTCAAAGCTGTATAACCCACAGTTCCTGAAGGAAAAAGGTCTGCCCGTTCCAGAATGGCTCGACCGCGCCCCGCGCGTGATCCCCACGGTATTCGAGGACGCATGATACGGGTCTGGCGCTCCATCGCCCTGATTGCCGCACTGTGCCTTCCGGGGGCATTGCTGGCGCAGGACGAAGGTGGCGATCCGGTTTCGCAACAAGACACACCCACCAGCCCAGATTTTGGTGGTGCTCCGAAGGGCGCGACAGGTACCGCGCCCACCCGCACCCTTCGCATCATCAGAACGCCCTCGCTCGATTACGCTGCATGGGAAGCAGTGGCGATCCGCGCCGAAGAAGCCACCGCTGATGACACGAAAACGCCCGAAGACCTTGATGCCATCCGGGCCGAAGTCGTCGATTGGCGTGAACGGTTGCTGGCCGGACAGAATACCAATTCCACCCGCATCGACACGCTGCGCACCCAGCTGACGGCACTTGGCCCGGTGCCCGCTGATGGCGTTGACGAAGCCGCTGAAATCGCTGCGCGCCGGGCTGAACTGAATGCGCAACTGTCGCGTCTGGAAGCGCCCGGCATAGCCGCCCAAGAGGCATATCGGCGGGCTGACGGGCTGATCGACGAGATCGACCGTGCCCAACGTGAACGGCAGGCTGATGAACTGCTGAAGCTGTGGCCGATGCCGGTAAACCCGGCCAACTGGCCGGCGGCCCTTGGCGCGCTGCGCGACATGGCGGTGACGCTGTATGACGAAACCCGCACTGCCGTGCGCTGGCCATCCAACCGCGTGACACTGGGCAACAATCTGCCTTTGATCCTGCTCTATCTCGGGGCGGCTCTGGGTCTGTTGTGGCGCGGGCGCGACTGGATCGACCGCCTTGTGGTGCGCCTGCAATCGCGGGGGACGTTGCGCGCGCAGCGATTGTGGGAAACGCTCGCCTCACTGGGGCAGATCGTCATACCCATGGCGGGGCTGGTCGCGCTGGTGCAGGCCCTGCGCCTGTCCGGGATGACCGGCCTTCTTGGCCGCGATATCGTGTCGGCGCTGCCCAATATCGGCCTTGCGCTGTTCGGGGCCATCTGGCTGGGGGGGCGGCTGTTTCCACACGGAACCGGCACCGACACCGTGCTGGTCCTGCCCGCCGATCGGCGGGCCGAAGGGCGGGTCATCACCGGGTCTTTCGGGATTCTGCTGGCAGTCGAGACGCTGCGCCGCACCGCGATGAACCGTCTCGGCAGCGACGAGGCTGCAGTTGCCGTCCTGTCACTGCCGATCCTTGTCATTGCCGGGCTTTTGCTGATGCGCATGGGACGACTGCTGCGCACGCACGCCGCGGCCGACCTGACCGACAGCAGCGCGCCCACCTACCGCGCGCGCGTTCTGGGCATCATCGGGCGCGGTGCGATGGTGATTGGCCTCGTGGCGCCCATTCTTGCCGCTGTGGGCTATGTCTCTGCGGCGGGTGCGCTGCTGTATCCTGCCATCCTGTCGCTGGCCCTTGTGGGCGGATTGTTCTTGCTGCAACAGGTGGTAGGCGACGTGTATGCCGCTGTCGCAGGCAATGACGAGGCAAGCCAGCAATCGCTGATCCCGGTGCTGGTGGGGTTTGGCCTGACGCTCGCCACGCTGCCGGCACTGGCCCTGATCTGGGGCGCACGGCAGTCTGATCTGACCGAACTTTGGACGCGATTCCGCGAAGGCTTCCAATTGGGTGAGACAAAGATTTCGCCCACCGATTTCCTTGTTTTTGCGGTTATTTTTGCCATCGGTTATATGCTGACGCGCCTGTTTCAGGGCGGGCTCAAATCCACCATCCTGCCCAAGACCAGCCTCGATCAGGGTGGACAGAACGCGATTTCCGTGGGCGTCGGTTACGTTGGCATCTTCCTTGCGGCGCTCATCGCGATCAATTCGGCGGGCCTTGATCTTTCCGGACTTGCCATCGTCGCCGGTGCGTTGTCCGTCGGTATCGGTTTTGGCTTGCAAACGATCGTGTCGAACTTTGTGTCCGGCATCATCCTGCTGATCGAACGCCCGATCAGCGAGGGGGACTGGATCGAAGTCGGTACGGTGCAGGGCATCGTCAAGGCGATCTCGGTGCGCTCCACCCGGATCCAGACCTTTGACCGCAACGATGTGATCGTGCCGAATTCAGACCTCATCACGGGCCGCGTCACGAACTGGACGCGTTTCAACCTGACCGGTCGCCTGATCGTGCCCGTCGCCGTGCCCTTCATGACCGACACCCGCGCTGTCGAAAAGATCCTTCGCGAAATTGCCGAGGCGCAGCCGCTTGCCGTTCTGAACCCGGCACCTGTGGTTGCGTTCATGGGATACGGGCTTGAAGTGATGAACTTTGAAATCCGCGTCATCCTGCGCGATGTGAACTTTCTTGTCCCGGTGCGGTCTGAGATCAACCATGCCATCGCCCGACGCTTTGCCGACGCCGGGATTGATTTCAGTGCGGCACACCGCGACCATCGCGTGAAGCTGGAAGAAGAGTCGAGCCTGCGCGCCACCGAATCCGCCGTCATCATCCCGCCGCGCCCGACAGCGGTAAAATCCCTGAAGGACAATCCGACGTGACCGAGCTTTTGTTTCGTGCCGACCCCTATCTGATTGCGACCGAGGCGCGGGTACTGGCCCATACCAGCGAAGGGGCCGTCGTGCTGGACCGCAGCGTGTTTTATCCCACCGGTGGCGGGCAACCGGGGGACAGTGGCTGGCTGACGTGGCCCGCAAACCGGATGGTGATTGCGACGACCCTCAAGGTCGATGGCGGGCACGTGGGTCTGGTTCCGGCCGAACCCTGCGCCATGCCGCCTGTCGGGGCGGTTGTGACCCAACATCTGGATTGGGACCGCCGCCATCGCCACATGCGCGTGCACACCGCGCTGCATCTGTTGTCCGTCGTGATCCCCTTGCCGGTGACCGGTGGCCAGATCGGGGCCGAACGTGGCCGCCTGGATTTCGATATGCCGGAGCCACCTGATGATATCGCGGGGGTCGAGGCAGCGCTGAATGCCCTGATCGACCGCGATTTTCCGGTCAGCGATGACTGGATCACGGATGCAGAGCTGTCCGCCAATCCGGGCCTGGTGAAAACGATGTCGGTCAGCCCGCCCGTCGGGCAAGGCCGCGTGCGTCTGGTGCGCATCGGGCAGGGCGCAGACCAGATCGACCTGCAACCCTGTGGCGGCACGCATGTTGCCCGCACTGGCGAGATCGGCCGCGTCGAGATTGGCAAGATCGAGAAAAAGGGCCGCCAGAACCGCCGCGTCAGCATCACCCTCGCCTGACCCAACCCCCCTTGCACCCGCCCCCGGCTTGCGGCTAGAACGCCCCTAACGGACAGGTGGCCGAGTGGTCGAAGGCGCACGCCTGGAAAGTGTGTAGGCGGGGAACCGTCTCGAGGGTTCGAATCCCTCTCTGTCCGCCACTTGCC
>JAYSSN010000039.1:0-5178 GCA_043720555.1 Rhodobacterales bacterium
ACAAAGGCACAAATGCCGCCTTTTTTCTGCGCTTCGGCCACCACGTGCAGCGTCAGTGTCGTCTTGCCCGACGATTCCGGCCCGTAAATCTCGATGATCCGCCCCTGCGGCAGACCACCGATACCCAGCGCGATATCCAGGCCCAGCGATCCGGTCGAGGTTGCTTCGATATCCATCGCGGGGCTGTCCGCGCCCAGACGCATGATCGACCCCTTGCCGAACTGCCGCTCGATCTGCGCCAGGGCACTTTCCAACGCTTTCTGCTTGTCCATTTCCCGCTTTCCGCCGAGGTCGATAAGGCTTGCTGTCGACATGTTATTCTTCCTTATTCCACAGCCGCGATCCGGCGGCAACGTTGCGCTTTGTTCCCCAAGTGTTCCGGTCTGTATGGGCACAAAAGAAGAACATATCAATCGTTTTTTCGTAAAATCATCTTTTTCATCGAACCATTAAAGGATAGTTACCACGCGCGGGCCCCGCTGCGGCCTTTGGGCAGTATTGGGGGCGGAATGCTGGTTTTCTGGGACCAACGGCTGGTTTTCCTCGCCACACCGAAGGCCGGATCGACGGCAATTGAAGCCGCACTCGAATCGCTCGCGGTGCTGGCGATCAACCGCCCGGCCGTGCTGAAACACACCTCTGTGCGCGATTATCACCGCTTCGTGCGCCCCTATATCGAAACCGCGGCCGGGCATCATTTTACCGTGGTCGCCCTGATGCGCGATCCGCGGGACTGGCTGGGCAGCTGGTACCGCTTCAGCCAGAAAGACGAGCAGGCCGACGGCCCGCGCAGCACGCGCGGGATCAGCTTTGAAACCTTCGTGCAGGGCTGGTGCGCCGCCGAGCCGCCCGCCTTTGCCGACATCGGCACGCAGTCCGATTTTCTGGCCCCCGCAGCGGATGGTCAGGGGCTGGATCACCTGTTCCGCTACGAGGAAATCGAGGGGTTTGTCGATTTTCTGGAGGACCGCCTGAGATGCGAGGTGATCTTGCCGCGCGTCAACGTCTCACCCCTGGCATCGCTGACATTGTCGGGTGACACCGAAACCCTGATGCGGCGGCGCGCGGCGGATGATCTGGCGCGCTACGCCGCAATTCCCCGCCGGGGTTAGTGCAACTGCCCCTGCACCGTCACCGTCAGTTCGTTCAACGAAAACGGCTTGGGCAGAAACACCGAATTGGGGATGCGCGCCTGTTCTTCAGACAGCACATCCTCGGCATAGCCCGACACGAACACGACCCGCACATTGGGTCGCGTCAGCAACGCCTCTTTCACCCAGCTTGGCCCGTCCATCCCCGGCATCACCACATCGGTCACAAAGACATCCACCTCCACATTCGGGTCTTCCAGCGTGCGCAGCGCATCTTCGGCGCATTCGGCCTCCAGCACCGTATAGCCGCGCAGGCGCAGCGCGCGTGACGCGAACGCGCGCACCGGCGCCTCATCCTCCACCAGCAGCACCGTTGCCTGCCCGGATCGCGGCAGATGGCGCGGGGCGGCTACAAAGTCCACACGCGGCGCATCAACGGTTTCATTGATCGGAAAGTATAGCGAAAACAGCGTTCCTTCGCCCGGCGTGCTGTCCACAAAGATGAAGCCGCCCGATTGTTTGACAATCCCGTACACCGTGGACAGCCCCAACCCCGTGCCCTCGCCCAGCCGCTTGGTGGTAAAGAACGGCTCGAATATCTTTTCCAGCTTCTCCTCGGCAATGCCGACGCCGGTATCGTGCACCCTGATCACCGCATAATCGCCAGCTGGCACGCGGGCGCGGTCGCGGTGCAGTGCGGCGATCAGGGTCAATGCTTCGGTTTCGAGCCGGATCGCACCACCCATCGGCATGGCATCACGGGCGTTCACCACCAGGTTCATGATAACCTGTTCAAACTGCCGCTTGTCGGCTCTGATGGCCCCCAGATCGGGCGCATGCGCCAACCGCAGGCGCACTTTCTCGCCGACCAGCCGGTTCAGAAGATGTGTCAGGTCCGACAGCACATCCTGCAATGCAATGCGTTCCGGCTTTAACGTCTGCTTGCGCGAAAATGCCAGCAACTGGCGCACCAGTGCCGCCGCCCGATTGGAGTTCTGGCTGATCTGCACCAGATCGCCATAGTCGGTATCCTCGCGGCCATGGCGCAGCAACAGCAGATCGCAGTGGCCTGAAATCGCCGTCAGCAGGTTGTTGAAATCATGCGCCACACCACCGGCCAGCTGCCCGATCGCCTGCATCTTCTGGCTTTGCACGAACTGCGCTTCCAGCGTTTTCAGCTTGGTGGCGTCCTGCAAAACCGCCAGAACACCCGGCCGTCCGAACTCGACAATCCGCCGCAGTGTGACTTGCAGGAACGCATCCGCCTGGCCTGCGTGGGCCCGCAGCACTTCGGAACCGCCGGGCAGGCGGTCCGCCACCACATCGCCCAGCCAGTCCGTCACCGGGCGCCCGAGGCCTTCAAAAATCTCGTGCGCCATGACGGCGCTGTCGTTCAGCGGTACCAGATCGCGCGCCGCGCGGTTGGCCGCGATCAGCGCGCCATCGGGGGCAAATTTCATCAGCGCGACCGGCAGTTCCTCGAAATCGGTCATCGCGGCAGGTGCCTCGGTGCGGTTTGGCACTGGCAGCAGATAGATCTCGCGCCGCTCACCCGGCCCTTCCACCTCGGCCAGAATCGCGCGCAATGGGCCGCTCGCGGCGTTCACCACCACCTCTTCGCCGCTATGCAGACGGTCGGTTGAAAACACATCCGCCAGCCGCTTTGGCCGCCCCGCCACCAGCCGGCGCGCCGCATCGTTGCAAAACAGAACGACGCCCGCCTTGTTCGCCACCAGCATTGGCAGACTGAGCGTGTCGCCGCCCCGCGCACTGGTCACGCGATCCTGAAACTCTTCCATCCGCCACAGGAACTGCCCGTCGCCCACCTGATGCACCGACAGCCGCAGATGGCCCCGCCGCGTCACCACATCCTCGCGCGCGCGGCCCTGATGGCCAGCCCGGCTCTGCAACCGGTACAGCACCGCTTCGGGGGCGGTGAAATGCGACTTCAGAACAGATGTCAGCGTCGCCGCATCGCACGCGCCGAACCGTTCCACCGCGATCGCATTCTGATAGATGATCTGCCCGATGTCATTGGTGGCAAAACACGGCGCCGCATCCTGCCCCACCAGATCGAAAAACGCAGCCCCCGCCCGATGCGCGGGTCTGCGGCCCAGATGCGCCAGCCCGCGCACCATGACCACCAGCGCGACCAGCGTCGCGGCCGCCACAGCACAGGCCATGCGCACCGCCGTCCCCGGCAGAACCAGAGCCATGATCGCGAACAACCCCGCCAGCCCCACAAGCACACCGATGCGCGATGACAGCCGATCTGCCGTCACGAACACCTCTGACACCGCGAACGCCGACCTGCTCACTTCATTCCCCCCGACGGGTGCAACCTGCGCCCATCAGGACGTCCAAGTGTTAATCGCGGCTTAAAGGGGCCACAAAAACACCCATCGGTTGTATCCGTCAGGTTTCTTTTCGCGTCAACATTGAAAGAAAAAAACCGTCGCCCCCGTGCAGCGGTGTCCATACCCGCGCGTCCGTCTGAATCCACCCCGGCATGTGCGTCAGAAACGCCGCGATCTGTCCCTGATTCTCGGCCCGCAGCAGCGAACAGGTGGCATAGGCGAGCACGCCCTGCGGCCCCACCAGCCGCGCCGCCGCATCCAGCACCTGCGCTTGCAGGCCACGCAGATGCTCCAGCCGCTCCGCCGTCAACGCCCACTTGCCCTGGGGGTCGCGCCGCCAGCTGCCCGATCCCGAACAGGGCGCATCCGCCAGCACCAGATCATACACGCCCTGTGGCACCGTCACGATCCGCACCCGGGCACCCGCCCGCCGCGCCCGATCGGGCAGATCGGCCATCCGGCGCGGTTCGGCGTCGTGCGCATCCACGGGTCCGCGCAGGGCTGCCGCCAGCGCCAGTGTCTTGCCGCCGCCACCCGCGCAAAAGTCCAGCACACGCTGTCCGGCGCGCAGCGGCAACGCCTCGACCACCGCCTGCGATGATGCGTCCTGCAACTCCACCAGCCCTTTGGAATAGGCCACGCCGGTCTGGATTTTACGGGCATTTTCCGTGACTTCCAGGGCGTTTCTCGCCAAAGTATGCGGCACCGCGACAATCCCGTCCCGCGCCAGTGCCGCAATTGCTTCACTTTGCGTGGCGCGCAGTGTGTTGACCCGCACAAACACCGGCGCACGCCGCTGCAGGGCCTGCATCACGCCGTCCACATCCGCCAGACTGTCATGCAACAGCGGCAGCAACCAATCGGGGCAGTCCAGCGCCTCGGCACCGACAGGCACGCGCCCCTCATCGGCAACCGTCACGACGCCCGGCGCATGACCTTCGCCCGAAAACAACGTCGCATCCCCACCCGCCGCCCGCAGACCGCCAAGGATCAGGCCGCGCCCCGTCATGCCCCCGCCAAGGGCCGCAAAGCTGCGCCTGCACCGCAAGGCATCGAACACCAGATCGCGCACCGCTGCCCGGTCACCCGATCCGGCAAAGCGGCTGGCCCGGCCCCAGTTGGTCAGCGCGTGTTCCGCAGGCGCCCCCCCCAGAATGCGGTCCAGCACATCAATCGCCGCAGACAGGCGCGCGCCGGGCGTCATACGTCAAGATCGGGCTGCAACCCCATGAATTCCCTCACCCAACCCGATAGTTGGGGCTTTCCCGCGTGATCTGCACGTCATGCACGTGGCTTTCCTTCAGCCCCGCCCCGGTGATCTTGACGAACTGACAGTCCTTGCGCATCGCTGCCACCGTCGCACAGCCGGTATAGCCCATCGCCGCACGCAGGCCGCCGACCATCTGGTGCAGCACCGCACTTACCGACCCCTTGTAGGGCACCTGGCCTTCAATCCCTTCCGGGACCAGCTTGTCGCTGGCGGCGTCCTTCTGGAAATAGCGGTCTGCCGACCCCCGCGCCATCGCGCCCAGAGATCCCATCCCGCGATAAGATTTGAACGACCGCCCGTTGTACAAGATCACCTCGCCCGGTGCCTCGTCCGTACCTGCAATTGCAGAACCCACCATCGCACAGGACGCACCCGCCGCAATCGCCTTGGCAAAATCGCCGGAGTACTTGATGCCGCCGTCGGCGATCACCGGAACATCCCCCGCCGCGCCGGCCGCATC
>JAYSSN010000040.1:0-2127 GCA_043720555.1 Rhodobacterales bacterium
CAGGCCACCCACCTCAAGTTCTTTCAAAGCGCGGGCCATGCGGGTGATGGCCATAGCGCGGGTCTCGTCCCAGACGATCAGCTTGCCCAGAAGCGAGTCATAGAACGGCGGCACGGTGTAACCCTGATACAGCATGGTATCAAAACGCACCCCCGGCCCGCCCGGGACCCTGAGCGCTGTGATCGTGCCGGGGCCGGGTTTGAAGCCCTGTGCAGGGTCTTCCGCGCAAATCCGCACCTCGATCGCGTGGCCGTTCAGGCGCACGTCGTCCTGAGTGTAGCGCAGCGGCTCCCCGCCCGCGATCCGCAGCATTTCGCGCACAAGGTCGATGCCGGTGATCATCTCGGTGACCGGATGTTCGACCTGAATCCGCGTGTTCATCTCGATGAAGTAGAAATGACCCGAGGCGTCGTTATACAGATACTCCAAGGTTCCCGCGCCGCGATAGTTGACCGCTTTGGCCAGCGCGACTGCCGAAGCGCACAGCTTTTCCCGCATGGCTTGGGGAAGTGCGGCAGAGGGTGCCTCCTCCCACACCTTCTGACGGCGGCGTTGCAGCGAACATTCGCGTTCGAAGCAGTGAATGACGTTGGTGCCATCGCCAAGGATCTGCACCTCGATGTGGCGGGCGCGCTCGATGACCTTTTCCATATACAAGCCACCGTCGCCGAAGGCGGCCTTCGCCTCGGCACTGGCCTGCGGCATCAGGCGTTCGAATTCTTCCATGTCATGGGCAATGCGAATACCCCGGCCACCGCCACCGGCAGCCGCCTTGACCATCACCGGAAAGCCAATGGCGAGTGCCACATTGCGGGCGCTACCCAAGTCGTCGATGCGCCCGTCAGACCCCGGCACCACCGGCACGCCTGCGGCCTCAGCCGCCACCCGAGCCGCCACCTTGTCGCCCATCACGCGGATGGCATCACCCTTGGGACCGACCCAGATCAGACCCGCGGCTTCAACCGCATCGGCAAAATCGGCATTCTCGGCCAAGAACCCATAACCGGGATGCACCGCATCGGCCCCGGTATCCGCCGCAGCCTTCAGGATATTGGCGATATTGAGATAGGATTTCGCGGCCATCGGCGGCCCGATATTAACCGCCTCATCCGCCATCCGCACCGCCAACGACTCCGCCTCCGCCGCCGAATGGACCTGCACTGTCGCGATGCCCAGTTCCTGCGCTGCGCGGATGATCCGCACGGCAATCTCACCCCGGTTCGCAATCAAAAGTTTCTTGATCGCCATGCTCAGGTCAGTTCGATCAGCGGTTGGCCCGCCATGACCGGCTCTTCATCCTCGGCGATAAAGGCAACCAGAATGCCCGCCTGATCCGCCGTCACCTCGTGGAAAGACTTCATCACTTCGATAAGCCCGATCACATCGCCCATAGCGATGGCATCACCCACCACCTTGAAGGCAGGCTGATCCGGCGACGGTCTGCTGTAAAACGTGCCGGGCAGCGGCGACAGGATTTGTTTGCTCATGGTGCTAACCTTTTCAGCGCGTCGCGTTAAAATCAGTAATGGCGTCACGAACCGCCTGGGCGAGTGCGACGGCATTGGGCGTGTCAGAATGCACGCAGATCGTATCAGCGCGCACGGCCACGTCAACGCCGCCAATACTGGTGACCTTGCCCTCTTTCATCGCACGAATACAGGCGGCTGCAGCCTTGGCCTCGTCCGTCGGCGCGTGTTCTCGGGTGATGATCAGGCCGCCAGCGTCGTTGTAATCCAGATCCGCGTAGAATTCCGACAGGAAAACATGGCCGCGCGCCGGATAGATCGTCTCGTGCAGGCAGCCTACCATGCCGAACAGCGGCACTTTGAAAATGTCGGCGGCATCGCAGATGGCATGGGCGATATCCTCCATCCGGGCGGCCATCCCGTAAAGGGATCCGTGTGGTTTGATGTGGTTCAACGCCATCCCCTCGGCCTGAAGAAAGCCTTTCAGCGCGCCGATCTGGTAGATGATGCAGTTCGTCATTTCCTCGCGCCCGATTTTCATTTCGCGGCGGCCAAAGCCTTGCAGATCGGGCAAGGACGGATGCGCGCCCACCTTCACGCCATGCTTTTTGGCCAGTTGCACGGTAGACCGCATGTGGTTGTAGTCCGAGGCGTGAAAGCC
>JAYSSN010000041.1:0-2126 GCA_043720555.1 Rhodobacterales bacterium
CCGAAAGAGATACCGGATCATACATTTGTATCATTATGTTACGAGAAACCAAAAGTTCGTCAGGCGCATCCTTCGGGTGTGGTTGTGCCTGACGAATCAGATCGCAACGGGGTTTGCCTTTGCAATGCGGTCAAACGCCATCAGCGTATCGATCAGTGCAGGCATGTCGGCCAGATAGATGATGTTGGGGCCATCAGAGGGGGAATTGTCGGGGTCCTGGTGCGTTTCGATGAACACCCCCGCGATGCCGAGCGATACGGCGGCGCGGGCCATGACGGGGGCGAATTCGCGCTGACCGCCTGATGAGGTTCCCTGACCGCCGGGTTGCTGCACCGAATGGGTCGCGTCCATGATGACGGGGTAGCCGGTTTTGGCCATGATCGGCAGGCTGCGCATGTCGGCGACAAGGGTGTTGTAGCCAAAGCTGGCGCCGCGCTCGGTCAGCAGAATTCGGGTGTTTCCGGTGGACGCCACCTTGTCGGCGACATTGGCCATGTCCCAGGGGGCCAGAAACTGCCCCTTCTTGATGTTCACGACCGCTCCGGTTTCACCTGCGGCAAGCAGAAGATCGGTCTGCCGGCACAGGAACGCGGGGATCTGGATCACATCGACGACTGTCGCCGCAAGGCGGGCCTGATCGGCATCGTGGATATCGGTCAGTACCGGAATGCCGGTGGCGCGGATGGTTTCCAGCACCCGCAGCCCGGCATCAATGCCCATGCCGCGCTGACCGCCAAGCGAGGTGCGGTTGGCTTTGTCATAGCTGGCCTTGAAGATGTATTGCGCACCTGTTCCTGCGCAGACCTCGGCCATGACCCCGGCGATCATCTGGGCATGGTCAAGGCTTTCCAGTTGACAGGGGCCTGCGATCACGGTCAGGGGCTGGGCGTTCCCGGTCGTCAGGGCGCCGATCTTTACGTCTGTCATGGGTCAGTCCTTACGAGGCGACCTGCTCGCGCAGAATGGCGGCGGTCATTGCGATCATCAGGTATATGCCACCAAAGATCAGCATGGCCACAATCGTGTTTTCAAACGCGCGGGGATAGGCGGGTTCATCCTGTGCCACCGGTTGTTGTGACACGGCGAGGTAGCGGACCTGACGGTTCGCCTCGATCCGCGCGGTTTCCAGTTGTTGCAGCGTCGAGGCGAGCATCATCTGGCGGGTCTGCACGTTCGACTGGGCGATCAGCAGTTCGCCCTGAAGCTGCGCCATGGACACAGCACCATTGGTGCCTTGCGACATGCGCGACCGCAGGATCCGGATTTCCGTTTCAACCGTTGCAATGCGCTGGCGGATCGGTTCCATCCGCGCCGCATTGGGGTTTTCGTTCGATTCCATCTGGGCAAGCGACAGGCGATCCTGCGACAACTGGGTTTCCAGCTGACCAATCTGGGTGGAAACGAGGCTCATCTCCACCTCGGACGACAGGATTTCGTTTTGTTCCTGCAAGGAAACGACCTGGCGTTGCGCGTCGAGCATCTTGGCCTCGGCATCATTGTAGCTGGCCAGCGCATCGCGCATCTGATCGTCACGTTTGCGTTGCGACAGCTTGTCGATCTCGTTTTCGGCATAGCTGGTGAGGGCCTTGGTAAAGGCCACCGCAACATCGGGATCGGGGGCGACAACCGACAGCCGGATCAGGCCTTCGGTCTGATCGTAGGACACTTTGACCATGCGCTGATAGATTTTGTAGGCGTCTTCAAAGCTGGCATCAGTGGCGAGGCGCTGGATCACGTCGATTTCAGGCTGCGAGAACACCGCAACGAAGCCAAGGTCGGCATCGAGCCGTTGCAGCCCGTCGCGCGATTGCAGCAGGTCTTGCGCACCCGACGCTTCCTTGTTGGATTCGATGGCGCCGCCAAACAGGCCGCCGCCGCCCGCCATGCCGCCCGCCGTCACAGCGCCGTCGGCCTGCTGGATCAGGAAGGCCGACTTTGCCTCGTACATCGGGGTGGCGACCATATAGTAATAGTACCCCGCCAGCAGTGTCGGCAGCAACACAAAGACAAAAAGCCGCGCCATCAGCAGCAGGGATTTGCGGCGGCGGCGGTGCATCAGATCACGCTGCATGCGCTGGATTTCGGCGGCGTGGCTGACCTCGGCCTGAAAGCCCGTGGACGGTATG
>JAYSSN010000042.1:0-5167 GCA_043720555.1 Rhodobacterales bacterium
GTGTCCGGCATCGCGTTGACCAAGCTCGATGTGCTGGACGGGTTTGCGACGCTCAAAATCTGTGTGGGCTATGATCTGGATGGTGCGCGGCTGGATTACCTGCCAACCGCGGCCGATCAGCAGGCACGCTGCACGCCGGTTTACGAGGAAATGGAAGGCTGGACCGACAGCACCGCAGGCGCGCGGTCGTGGGCGGACCTGCCGGGTGCCGCGATCAAATATGTGCGCCGGATCGAGGAATTGATCCAATGCCCCGTGGCGCTACTTTCCACCAGTCCAGAGCGGGACGACACCATTCTGGTGACCGACCCGTTCGCTGACTGATCGGGAAGCGAGCAAGCATGACCCTGTCCTATACCGCGCGCAAACGTTGGTCTTTGGCGATCCTGTTGATCGGCCTGCCGGTCTACATCGTTGTGGCGTTGAATGCCGTCGGCCTGTTCGACCGCCCGCCATTCTGGGCCGAGGTGCTGATCTACATAGGTCTGGGCATCGTCTGGGCGCTGCCGTTCAAGATGATCTTCAAGGGAATTGGCCAGAATGACCCCGATGCACAAAAGGCGAAAGGGCATGACCCTTCCGCCTGATGCTGCGGCCTGACCGGCAGCGTCAGCCCGCGATCTTGCGCGCTTCGTTCAGATAGGACGACGCATCGGTCAACGCGAACTGGCCGCGTCGCACCTTGACGATCCGCCCGTCACGCAACAGTGCGCCAAAGCTGCGCAGTTCATCTTCGCGCGTCACGTCGTCGCCCGTCATCGGGGCGATCAGGCGCAACAACTGCGGCCGGGTAAAATACGCATGACCCTCGATTGCGGCCGCATAGGCGCCTGCAGCCTCAAGCAGGTCTGGCAGGCCGGTTGCCCCGACCCGGTCGGCGAATGCCGCAAAGCCCGGCGCATCGGCAAACACATCGTCAAAATCATCGTCTGCATCATCGTCCATGGTCCTGTCGAACGCAGGCACAAGCGTGGCGACCGGCACAAGCGTGGCGACAGGCGCCATGGTGGCGACAGGCGCAATGGTGGCGGCGGGCGCGATGGCGGTTGCCTGCGCGGTGACGCGGCGCGGGCGCACAGGCGTCACAAGGGCGCGCGCGATGGGGCGGTCGATCCGCTGCGCTGATACCAGAACCAGTGGTGCCGGACGGTCGCCCAGTGCCGCGCCGCTTCCCGTTTGTGGCGCGCGCACCGCCCGCGCGAGGTCATTGCGATAGGGTTCGGCGCGCGATGCTTCGACATCATCAATCGTCTTCGGCTGAGTCCCGAAGCGGTCTGCGATGGTGGCGGCTACCGCGGCCTTCAGATGCGCAATCGATGACAGGCGGCGCAGGTTTTCCGGCACCGCCATCTGGGATTGCGTCTGATCCATCAGTCGGCTGACTGCTTCATCCTCGACCATGGGGTCAAAGACCGCCAGCGCCTGATCGTCGTCGGGCACAAGCGCATCGGCATCCAGCGCCGATTCCGACAGATCATGGGCCCGCACTGCGGCATCGGCTTCGGTTTCCAACGCGGCAAGATCGTTGCGCAGTTCAGCCCCGGCCGGATGCGACAGCGCCTCTGCTGCCTCCACGGCCTCGGGGGCGTTGCGTTGCACGCGGATCGAGCGGGCGCGCACAAGGTTCGCGCGGGCGTCAGGCCGCGGCACGGCAGGTGCGGGTGCTTCGGACAGGTCATCGGACGCAGCATCTGCGAAATCGTCTGCCAGATCATGTGCCACCTCGGCAGCGAGATCGTCTGCCAGATCGGCGCCGAGATCTTCGGGCAGATCGTCGGCGCTCTCACCCGCCGTGATGTCTTCGGGCAGATCGTCCGCAAACAGATCATCGCCCGCAACGATAGGGTCTTGTGCAAAGGCGTGGGAAAGCTCGTCGTCGGCGCCAGGCATCGACGGCGCGTTTGTGTCGTTTGCGGCGATCAGACCTGCGATGGGACCGGTATCGTCATACTCATCGTTCGGATCGATCAGCGCGTCAAAGTCGGTGGCGGCCGCGTCAACAGCCGCTGCATCCGAAACCGACTGGGCCAATTGTGCAGTGTCGTCTGCCATGATGTTGGCAAGGATCGCCAGATCACTGGTGTCGTCGCCTGTGTCGGCATCGTCCACCTGCGCCACATCTGCGGGCGGCTCGTCAAACAGGTTTGATGACGGCGCGAAGTCCACATCTTCCAGCAGGGCGTCATCTTCCAGATCGCCATCAAAGGCCACGCCGGAAGCATCGCCCGCAAGGCCCTGCAGATCATCGCCGGTTGCAGGCGCCGTTTGCAGTTGCGAAGCGGCGATCGGCGCGACAGGTGAGATGTCCGCGTGCTGATCTTCCGAATAGTCGGTCACGGTAAAGGGTGCCGCTGCGACGGCCTCCGGCTCGGCCAGCGACACAGCAGCCCTGATCTTGGCCAGACGCGCGGCGACACCTTCGGGCATGTCGGTGAATGTGGGGGCGGGTGTTGCGTATTGGGGTGCCAGCACCGCGTCGAGATCGACTACCACGGGTCTTGGGCGTTCAACGGCTGGCCGTGCCACAGGTCCAACTGCGACGACAGGTGCGGGTGCCACTGCGGCAGGTTGGGTTACCGGCGGCGCCGGTTCTGTCACCAGATCGGGTGCGGCGCGCAGGATCACGCCATTGTCCTGCACCCGCGCTTCTACCCGGCGCTGCACTTCACGTTCCGCGATCCGGTGCAGCATCGCGGCATCAGGCGTGGGCGGTTCAGCACCGAAATACCGATCTTCGGCGGCGAGATCACGGAAGTATTCCGCAATGGCCCTCATCGTGTTGAAAGGGTCGTCAAACCCTTCCAGCGTACAAGAGAAGGTGCCATAGGACACCGTAAGGATCTTGCTTGCCCCGATCATCGGATGCTCACTTTCTGCCTAACTACACGCTTCACATTACCCAATTGCTGTTCGATTCCATGGACAGACAAGGGTAATTTGAAGGATTGATTATGGCCACGGACCCTGCGCTTTGCCTTAATTGGGAACAGTATCGGCATGAATCGGTTGATTGTTCAATCCTTGGAAGGGATCACTTTAGTGGGTGGTGGCCCTGTTTCGCAGGCAATCCTGACCCAAAGTATCGCTCTGGCGCCATGTGTGGTGGCCGCGGACGGCGGGGCGGATCACTGTCTGCGGGCGGGCGTGATGCCCCAGGCGGTCATCGGCGACTTCGATTCGCTCAGCGCGGGCGCGCGGGCGGCGATCGATCCCGCCCGCCTGCATCATCTGGCCGAGCAGGAGTCGACTGATTTCGACAAGGCGCTGCGTTCCATTCAGGCGCCGTTTGTGCTGGCATTGGGGTTTGCAGGCGCGCGGATCGACCATGGGCTGGCGGTGTTCAACGCGCTGGTACGGCACGGCCGGCGCGCGTGTATTGTGGTCGGGCCGCGCGATGTGGTGTTCCATGCGCCGGCATCGCTGCGGCTGGCGATGCGGGTGGGAGACCGCCTGTCGCTGTTTCCGATGGGCCATGTGACCGGGCGCAGCACCGGGTTGGCCTGGCCCATCGAGGGGATCAGATTCGCGCCCGACGGGGCCATTGGCACGTCGAACCGGGTGGCTGCGACAAACGTCGAAATGATGTTCGACGGGCCGGGAATGCTGGTCATTGTGCCACGTGCGCGCCTGCATCAGGCCATCGCGGCGGTGCGGGGCAAATAGGCTCCGCTCAGGGCTTTGCGCGTCACCCTGAATACTTTTGGGCCGAAAAGGGTCAGGTCGGCCCGGCGGTAAGATCGGCAAGGCGGTCGTTGCGCCGGGTGCGCGCATTGAGGTGTTCGCGGTGAATGAGGTAGAGGCCCGAGGCCACGATGACGGCGATACCCGCCCATGTCAGCGGGTTGGGAAAGTCACCAAAGACGGCGTAGCCAAGCCCGACAGCAGCGACGATCTCCAGGTAATGCAGCGGGGCGAGTGTCGCCGAAGGGGCGAACTTCAGCGCATAGGTCATGCAGATATGGCTGAGTGCCGCCCAGAAGCCGACGCCGGACAGCCACAGCCACATCAGGTTGCTGGCAGGCCAGACAACATCAAGGGCCGTGATCCCTGACCCGTTGAACGCCCACAGGATCGGCAGACAGATCGCCGCCCCGGCCAGAGAGGTGTGCATCTGCATGGTCACGGGGTGCATGTGGGCGGCCATGGCGCGGGTCGACAGCATGTAGAACGCAAAGAAAAATGCGGTCCCAAGCGGCCAGAGCGCCACATAGCCGAACACGGCGAGTGACGGCTGGATCACCAGCAACGCACCACAGAAACCCACGATGCAGGCCCCGATACGGCGGGGCCCGATCTCATCGGCAAAGATGTACTTGCCCAGGATCAGCAGAATGAACGGTTCGACAAACGCGATCGCCAGCGCATCGGCCACCGGCATGACGGCAATGCCGGACACAAAGCTGTACGTCGACAGGATCAGCCAGATCGCGCGCAACGTGACCATGCCTGCCACGCGCGGGCTGACCGCCCATGGCAACCGCATTGCCAGCACGACGGGCAGCATCAGCACACCTTGCACGACAAAACGGGCCGCGGTGATCTGCCCCACCGGCACACCGCCCTCGGCGGCCAGCTTGGACGCGACGTCCAGCAACGGTGCCAGCACACAGAAGGCCAGCATCAGCACGACGCCGGGCAGGATGCGGTCGGAGTTCATGCGTTGTGCCTCAGCAGTTCGGCACATTGACGGCGAGACCGCCGAGCGAGGTTTCCTTGTACTTCTCGTGCATGTCCTTGCCCGTCTGCCGCATGGTTTCGATGCACACATCCAGGCTGACCAGGTGGATGCCATCGCCGCGCAGGGCAAGGCTCGCGGCCGCGACGGCCTTGATCGCCCCCAGCCCGTTCCGTTCGATACAGGGCACCTGTACAAGGCCGCGCACCGGGTCGCACGTCATTCCAAGGTGATGTTCCAACGCGATTTCCGCCGCGTTTTCCACCTGTTCGGGCGATCCGCCCAGCACGGCGGCCAGTCCGGCGGCCCCCATGGCGGCAGCAGACCCCACTTCGGCCTGACAACCACATTCGGCGCCGGAAATACTGGCGTTGTGCTTGCACAGGCCCCCGATGGCCGCGGCGGTCAGCAGGAAATCGCCAAGGTTGCTGCGCCGTGCCCCCGGCACGTGATCCAGCCAATAGCGGATGACGGCGGGGACAACGCCGGCTG
>JAYSSN010000043.1:0-2116 GCA_043720555.1 Rhodobacterales bacterium
CGCGATCCCCATGTAATCGGCCATCCGGTCGCGATCCATCACCGTCACCACGACCGGGCCAGCGGTGCCAGCACCCGCGCGCCCCTTGGCGCGAAGCGCGGCCAACAGCCGATCCACGCCGATGGAAACACCGGTGGCAGGCACCGCTTGCCCGGTGAAACGCTTGACCAGATCATCATACCGCCCCCCGCCCGCGACCGAACCGAACTGACGCTTGCGGCCCTTTTCGTCGAGGATTTCGAAGGTGAGTTCGGCCTCATACACCGGGCCGGTGTAGTAGCCGAGGCCACGCACGACGGATGGGTCGATGACGATGCGGTCGGGGCCGTAGCCTTGGGCGGCGAGGAGGGTGGCGATGTTCTCTAACTCACTTACTCCTTCGCGTCCTATTGAGCTGAAACCGACAATATGCCGTAGAAAATCACAAATAGTGGTATTTCTTCGGTTCGGCTCAGGGGTATGCGAACTGAAAGCATTTCGTTTCTGGTCTGCATTTAGTATCGCAGCATCAATGTGGTTATTTGCGTTGACGAATGCCATCACAACATCGGTTTGAAGTGTTGTAAGCTCTGCACCCTTGGTAAAATCCCCACTCTCATCCTTGCGCCCTGCCCCCAACAGGGCGCGCACACCTTCAGCCCCCAGCCGATCAAACTTATCAATCGCGCGCAGCACAATGCCGCGTTCGGCCTCAAACCGCAAAGGATCAAGGGGATCCATTACGCCCGCGACCTCCAACACACCGTTGAGCACTTTGCGGTTGTTCACCTTAATCACATAGTCGCCACGCTCGATCCCCACGGCCTCCAGCGCATCTGCCAGCATCATGCAAATCTCGGCATCCGCCGCCACGCTCGATGCCCCTACCGTATCGGCATCGCATTGATAGAACTGGCGGAACCGGCCGGGTCCCGGCTTTTCATTGCGCCAGACCGGACCCATGGCATAGCGGCGGTAGGGGCTGGGCAGGTCGTTGCGGTACTGCGCGGCGACGCGGGCCAAGGGGGCTGTCAGGTCGTAGCGCAGGGCGAGCCAGTCGGCGTCCTCATCCTGCCAGGCGAACACGCCTTCATTCGGGCGGTCGACATCGGGCAGGAATTTGCCCAAAGCCTCCACCGTTTCCACGGCACTGGTTTCCAGCGGATCAAAGCCATAGCGGTGATAGACTTCGGCAATCGCATCGAGCATGGCCTTGCGTTCGGTAACATCTGCGCCGAAATAGTCGCGGAACCCTTTGGGGGTTTCGGCGCGTGGACGGCGGATTTTGTCAGCGGCCATGTCTTTTCCTTCGCGGGGCAAGCGCGTTCCCTGTAGCGGATGGCAAACGGGGCGACAAGGATGGAGCAGGGCATGGACCGGATCGAGGTATTGGAAGAACGCGTGGCGCATCTGATGCGGGCGGTCGAGGATCTGTCGGATGTCACGGCAGCACAGGCCAACGCGCTCGACCGGGTGCAGCGGCTGGTGCAGATGCTGGCGGAACGCGAAGCTGGCCGCGAGGATGCCGGGGAGGCGCCCGCCGCCAACCAGAAGCCGCCGCACTGGTGACCGGCCGGGGAGTGGGTTTTGGGACAAACAGAAACCGGCGGCGTGATGATCCGGGGCGTTGATCTGACCGCGCTGGGCGTGACACTGGGCCTTGGTGCGGCCGGCGGCACGTTGGCCTGGTGGGCGCATCTGCCGCTGGGGTTTCTGCTGGGATCACTGGTCGTCGTGGGCGTGACCGCTGCTGCGGGATGGCGGCCGTGCGGGCGCGCAATGACGCTGCCTGCGCGGCTGCGGTTTTCCTTTGTGCCGGTGATCGGCGTGGCGATCGGCGGGGCCTTCACGCCGGATGTGGCGCGCCAGGCGCTGGCATGGGGGCCCAGCCTGCTGGCGCTGTGTGTCTTTGTGCCCATGGCGCATGCGACCGGGTATTTCATCTACCGGAGGGGCGGGTTGGCGCGCGCCGATGCGTTCTTCGGGGCGGTGCCGGGGGGCCTGATCGAATCGGTACAGCTGGGCGAAGAGGCAGGCGCCGATGTGCGGCTGCTGACGGTGCTGCAGTTCCTGCGCCTGATCCTGACGATCGTGTCGGTGCCGATGATGTTCTGGGCGCTGACGGGCACGGCTGTGG
>JAYSSN010000044.1:0-14374 GCA_043720555.1 Rhodobacterales bacterium
ATCCTTCAGCTTGGCGCGCAGGGCGGCGCGGCCGGAATGCTTGCCCATGGTGATGTTGGCCTGGCTGAGGCCGATGTCTTCGGGGCGCATGATCTCGAAGGTCTCGACGTTTTTCAAGACACCGTCCTGATGGATGCCGGATTCGTGCAGGAAGGCGTTCTTGCCGACGATGGCCTTGTTGAACTGCACCGGAAAGCCCGAGACGGAGGCGACGCGGCGCGACAGGTTCATGATCTTGGTGGTGTCGATGCCGGTGCGGAAGGGCATGATGTCGTTGCGCACCTTCATGGCCATCACCACCTCTTCCAGCGCGGTGTTGCCGGCCCGTTCGCCAAGGCCGTTGATCGTGCATTCGATCTGGCGCGCGCCCGCCTCGACCGCGGCGAGGGCGTTGGCCGTGGCCATGCCGAGATCGTTGTGGCAGTGGGTGGCGAAGACGATGCCGTCGGCACCGGGGACGCGGGTCAGCAGCATCGCGATCAGCGCCGCACTTTCGCGCGGGGCGGTGTAGCCGACGGTGTCGGGAATGTTGATCGTGGTGGCACCGGCCTTGATGGCGATCTCGACCACGCGGCAGAGGTAATCATGTTCGGTGCGGGTGGCGTCCATCGGCGACCACTGCACGTTGTCGCACAGGTTGCGGGCATGGGTCACGGTGTCGTGAATGCGTTCCGCCATCTGATCCATGTCGAGGTTGGGGATGGCGCGGTGCAGGGGCGAGGTGCCGATGAAAGTGTGGATGCGGGGCCGTTTTGCGTGCTTTACCGCATCCCAGCAGCGGTCGATGTCTTTGTAATTGGCGCGGGCCAGGCCACAGATCTGGGCGTTCTGCGCAATTTTGGCGATACCTGACACCGCCTCGAAATCGCCGTCCGAGGCGATGGGAAAACCTGCTTCGATGATGTCGACACCCATGTCATCGAGCATCGTGGCGATTTCCAGTTTTTCGGTATGGCTCATCGTCGCACCGGGCGACTGTTCGCCGTCGCGCAGGGTGGTGTCAAAAATCAAGACGCGGGGTTGGGCGCTTTTGTCGGTCATGTCGTGAATCCTTGTGTCTTAGCCTGTTGCCTGTCGGGCGCATTCACCTCTGAGCGGCGGCGCCCTACGGGCACGCTCAGAGGAGGCTAAGAAGAAGCAGGCCACGGGGCATGGGGGCCTTGGCGGCCCGGATATTCGCAATATGTGCACCGTTGGTCATGGCGTCGGACTATACGGGCGGTTTGGCGAAAGAAAAGCGGAAATTTGCAGGGTGGGGCGGGAATGGGACGGGCGCTGGTGATTGGTGCATCTGGCGGGATCGGGGCGGCACTGGTGGCGGCGCTGGCCGCGCGCGGCGATGAGGTGACGGGGCTGTCGCGCCGGGATAACGGGCTGGATGTCATGGAGGAGGCCAGCGTAGCAAGGGTGCTCGGCGCGCTTGAGGGGCCGTTTGCGACGGTGATCGTGGCAACAGGGGCATTGACCATCAATGGGCAGGGGCCGGAGAAAACGCTGAAATCGTTGGCCCCCGCAGCGCTGGCCATGCAATTTGCGCTGAACGCCATGGGGCCGGTGCTGGTGCTGAAACATGCGCTGCGCCTGATGCCGAAGGATACGCCCGCGCGGTTTGGCGTGCTGTCGGCGCGGGTGGGGTCGATCGGGGACAATGCGCTTGGCGGCTGGTATTCGTATCGCACGGCGAAGGCGGCGCTGAACCAGCTGATCCATACCGCGGCGATCGAGGTGGCGCGCAGCCACCCCAGGGCGGTGCTGGCGCTGCTGCATCCTGGCACGGTGGATACGGCGTTCACGGCGGCCTATCAGCCCGCCTATCGGAAGCTGACGCCAAATCAGGCGGCGGTGGGATTGCTGGAGGTGCTGGACGGATTGATCCCTGCGCAAAGTGGCGGGTTCTTTGATTGGCAGGGCGACATAATTCCATGGTAGGGCGGCTGATCCTGATCCTGGGCGATCAGTTGACGATGGACTTGCCGATGCTGGCCGAGGCGAACCCCGCGCACGACGTGATCGTGATGGCAGAAGTGCGGGCCGAGGGGATGTATGTAAAACACCACCCCCAGAAGATTGCGTTGATCCTGTCGGCGATGCGCAAGCATGCGGTGGCGTTGCAGGGGCTGGGGTTCCGGGTGGCCTACACGCGGCTGGATGATGCCGAGAACTCGCACAGCATCGCGGGCGAGCTGATCCGGCGGGCGGCGGAGCATGGCACGGCGGCGGTCTGGGTGATGGAGCCGGGGGAATGGCGGCTGGACGGCGCGCTGCGCGAGGTGCCGCTGGACGTACGGGTCTGGCCCGATGTGCGGTTTGTGGCGTCAAAGGCCGAGTTTGCGGCCTGGGCTGCCGGGCGAAAACAGATGCGGATGGAGTATTTCTATCGCGAGATGCGTCGCAAGACCGGATTGATGATGGACGGCGACGCGCCTGCGGGCGGCCAGTGGAACTATGACCATGATAACCGCAAACCCGCGAAGGCCGATCTGTTCCGGCCCCGGCCCCTGCGCCACGCGCCAGACCCGGTGGTGGTCGAGGTTCTGAACTTGGTAGCGGCGGAATATCCCGGCCATTTTGGCGAACTGCACCCGTTTGGCTGGGCGACCGACAGGGCGGGGGCTATGGCCGTGCTGGATCATTTTATCGCCCATGCCTTGCCACAGTTCGGTGATTATCAGGATGCGATGCTGGCGCAGGATGCCACGCTCTATCATGCGCTGATCTCGCCTTACCTGAACATCGGGCTGCTGACGCCGCTGGAGGTATGCCGCCGGGTCGAGGCGGCGTGGCGGGCGGGCGGCGTTCCGATCAACGCGGCCGAGGGGTTTATCCGGCAGATCATCGGCTGGCGGGAGTTCGTGCGGGGGATCTATTTTCTGGAAGGTCCCGGGTACGCGGAGCGGAATGCGCTGGGGGCGACCCGCGCCCTGCCCGCAGTGTACTGGGGGGCGGCGACACGGATGGCGTGCATGCGGGCGGCTGTGGCCCAGACGCGCACCATGGCCTATGCGCATCACATCCAGCGGCTGATGGTGACGGGGAACTTTGCGCTGCTGGCAGGGGTGGACCCGGGGCAGGTGCACGCATGGTATCTGGCAGTTTACATCGACGCCTTTGAATGGGTGGAGGCGCCCAATACCGTGGGAATGAGCCAATTTGCCGACGGCGGCGTGGTGGGGTCGAAGCCGTATGTGTCATCGGGCGCGTATATCGACCGGATGTCCGATTACTGCGGCGGGTGCACCTACCGGGTGAAGGAGAAAACCGGGTCTGACGCCTGCCCGTTCAACCTGCTGTACTGGCATTTCCTGATGCGGCACCGGGAGCGGTTTCAAGGCAATCCGCGGATGGGGCAGATGTACCGGACATGGGACAAGATGGAGGCGGCTCACAAGGGCCGCGTGCTGGAGGATGCGGAGGCGTTCCTGGGCCGGATGGAGGCGGGGGACGGGGTTTGAATGAGGGGAATTGACGGCCGTCAATTTTTGGATATTTCGTCTGATATCATCATGTAAATAAGTTGCCAGAGCGTAACTTGAGACTTTGGTAATATTGCGCGGTCGGGAAAATTCACATGAGGCCGACGTTGCCCTACAACTGATCTTGGAACGTGAGGTTGTTCATCCGTTCGGTGAAACTGTTGGCGGCAAGATCGGGACTTTGGGTGTATTCGCCTGTCATCCAGCGGACTTGGGTCAGCATCCGGGCAAAAACACTCCATGGTCGGGACGGCCCGGGATGACGCAGAGTTGCAGGTCGGTACAGGCGGCGACGCCGTCGCTTTGGCCATTTGAACAGAATGGTGCCATCGCGTTGCAGCTCGACGGGTACCGGTTCGTCCAGTTGCCCTGTGGGTCGCATTTGGATGGTCATCCTGGCCCGTTTGGCACAAGCTGGGCAGTTGTCGGAAGGCTATGCTTTGGGTCAGTGTGGCGGTTCAGTTGCCCTCCACAGACTCACCCTCCACTGCCGCCGGATCCGGGGTGCGCAAAATGCCGTTGTCCCAGCCGCCGGATACCACTTGCCCCGTAGCGTAGGTCAGCGTGCCGGTCCCCTGACGGCGGCCTCTGGCGAATGCACCGACGTAGATATCGCCGTTGGGGTAGGTGGCGGTGCCGGTGCCGTCAATCTCGCCCGCTTTCCAGCTGCCGGTGTAGCGAAAGCCGTCACCTTGCGTCAGCTGGCCTGCCCCGTCGCGCAGGCCCGCGGTGAAGCCACCGGCGTAGATGGTGCCATCAGGATAGACCGCGCGGCCTTCGCCCTGCCGTTGTCCTGCGGTCATGCGGCCCTGGTAGATATAGCCATCGGGCAGGGTCAGCTTGCCCAGGCCTTCGGGCTGGCCGTTGACGAAGTTGCCCTCGTAGCTGGAGCCGTCGGCATAGGTGGCCAGCCCCTTGCCTGTGATGACGCCTGCAACCCAGGCACCCTGATAGCGCGACCCGTCAGGGTAATTGATGCGCCCGACGCCATCAGGTTTGTCGGCTTTGAACGATCCCTGATAAACCGCACCGTCGGGATAGCTGAGCTTGCCTTCGCCGACGGCAACCCCGGCCAGCCATGTGCCATCATAGACAAGGCTGCCCGCGGTGCGGAACACGCCGCGCCCGTCGCGTTTGTCGGCCTTGAACGCGCCCTCGTAGACATCGCCGTTGGCATAACTGGTACGGCCCGCGCCCTGCCGCTGGCCATCGGCCATTTCGCCTTCGTAGACATCACCGTTGGGTTGGGTCAGCTTGCCGGTGCCGCTCATCTGGCCCGCCTGCCAGTCACCGATGTAGGTCAGCCCATCGGGCAAGGTCAGGGTTCCGGTGCCTTCGCGCTGGCCCGCGACCAGCGAGCCCTGATAAACCGCGCCGTCGGGGTAGGTGATCGTGCCGGTGCCTTCCTTGACGCCTTCGACAAAGCCGCCTTCGTAATGGTAGCCATCGGAGTTTTCCAGCGTGCCTTGCCCGTGATGCACGCCGTTCAGAAAACCGCCGGTATAGACCGCGCCACTGGCATAGCGCGCAACGCCTGTTCCGGTCATGGCCCCGGCCGTCCAGTCACCGTCATAGGTGCCGCCGTCGGGATAGGTGATCTTGCCCCGGCCTTCGGGTTTGCCTGCGGCAAATGCGCCTTCATAGACCGAGCCGTCGGGATAGCGCGCGGTGCCCATGCCGCGGATTTCACCGCCGGCCCATTCGCCGGAATATTCATAGCCGTTGGGCAGCGTGTAGGTGCCCTTGCCGTGCTGACGCCCGTCCAGGAAGGTGCCCTCGTAGACCGAGCCGTCATCATACTGCTTGGTGACGATCTCACCCTCGGCCAGGGCGGCACTTGCCGCCACTGCCAGCACTGCCGCCAGCCTGATGATGTTCCGCATGCAATCCCCCCGGATGGACGCGGGCACCCTAGCGGCCCCCTTGTGGTGTGACAAGGCCGCGGCCTTTCCCTTGCGCGTGCTTCTGCTAGAACCTACCCGATATTCTGGAGCGTGCGATGCCCGATACCTTTCGTCTGACCCTTGCGCAGCTGAACCCCACCGTGGGGGCGATTGCCGCGAATGCCGACAAGGCCCATGCCGCCTGGTCCGAGGCGCGTGCGGCAGGGGCCGACATGATCGCGCTGACCGAGATGTTCATCACCGGGTACCAGACGCAGGATCTGATCCTGAAGCCCGCGTTTGTCGCCGATGCGATGCGCGCGATTGCCGCGCTGGCGGTGCGCGTGGCGGATGGTCCGGCGATGGGGATCGGCGGACCGCATCTGAAGGCGGGTGCGCTTTATAACGGGTATTACATCTTGCAGGGCGGCCGCGTGCAGACCGTGATCCTGAAGCATGAATTGCCCAATGACGGGGTGTTCGACGAAAAGCGTGTCTTTGCACCGGCGGATGTGCACGGCCCGTACCGGATCGGCCCTTTGCGCATCGGCACGCCGATCTGCGAGGACAGCTGGCATGCGGAAGTGTCCGAAACGCTGGCCGAAACTGGGGCCGAGGTTTTGCTGGTGCCCAACGGATCGCCCTATCACCGGGGCAAGCCCAATGTGCGGATGAACCTGATGGTGGCGCGGGTGGTCGAAACCGGGTTGCCGCTGGTGTATCTGAACATGACAGGGGGGCAGGACGATCAGGTGTTTGACGGGGCGTCGTTTGTGCTGAACCCCGGCGGGCATCTGGCGGTGCAGATGCCACAGTTCCATGATTGTGTCACCCACGTCGATTTCGTGAAACAAGCCGACGGCTGGCGGGCGCAACCCGGCGTGATGGCGGTTCTGCCAAAATCCATTGAATCCGATTATCATGCCATGGTGCTGTCATTGCGGGATTATCTGGGCAAGACCGGGTTCAAAAAGGTGCTGCTCGGCCTGTCGGGGGGCATCGATTCTGCGATTGTTGCGACGATTGCCGCCGATGCGATCGGGCCGGACAACGTGCGCTGTGTGATGCTGCCATCGGCATATACCTCGCAAGCCTCGCTGGATGATGCGGCAGCGGTGGCGCAGGCGCTGGGGTGCCGTCTGGACACGGTGCCGATCACCGGGGCGCAGGACGCGGTGGCGCAGGCGCTGGGGCCGCTGTTTGCGGGCACGCAGGCGGGGATCACCGAGGAGAATATTCAGAGCCGCTTGCGGGGCCTTTTGCTGATGGCGCTGTCGAACAAGTTTGGCGAGATGCTGCTGACGACGGGGAACAAATCTGAAGTCGCGGTCGGGTATTGCACGATTTATGGCGACATGAACGGGGGCTATAACCCGATCAAGGATCTGTACAAGACGCGGGTGTTTGAAACCTGCCGCTGGCGCAACCACTGTCACTTCGACTGGATGATGGGGCCAGCGGGGCAGATGATCCCGCCACGGGTGATCGACAAGCCACCGTCAGCGGAACTGCGGCCCGACCAGAAGGACGAGGACAGCCTGCCACCCTATGCAACGCTGGACCGCATCCTGGACGGGCTGGTGGACCGGGAGATGTCGGTGGATGAGCTGGTGGCGGACGGGTTTGACCGTGCAATCGTGAAGAAGGTAGAGCAGCTGATTTATCTGAGCGAATACAAGAGGTTTCAGGCGGCACCAGGCACCCGGCTGACGAAACGGGCGTTCTGGCTGGACCGGCGGTATCCGATCGTGAACCGCTGGCGGGACGGCGGGTAGGGCGCGCTTCAGCGCACCCTAGGCGAGGGCATCCGTTGCCGCATCAATCAGCGCATCGGCGATGTAGTCCAGTTCTGCCCGCGTCAGACGCGCAGGCAGGCGCACGTCGCAGGCGCGCATCAGCATGGCGCGGGTCCGGGGCAATTCGGGCGCATCGCCTAGAAACTGCCAGTTCCAGAACGCACGGGCGTTGCCGTCAGACAAGCCGAACACCTGCACCGACACGCCACGCGCCTTGGCGGCGCATTGAAAGCCGAGCGCCTGCGCATCGGTCCAGTGGCCGGTCAGGTTGAACTGAATGGAATCGGGTGCGCGGCTTTCGGGTGCCAGCGCCGGGGGAACGTGCAGGGTTGCGGTCTGGTTCAGACGATCTGCGACATAGTCGTGGTTTGCCAGCCCTTTGGCCACGCGGTCGGCAACCAGCGGCAGTTGCGGACGGATGACGGCGGCGGACAGATTCTGCATGCGCAGATTGTAAAGCGGCAATTTGTTCTGCCAGTGGCAAAAGCTGTTTTGCAGCCCCGGATGTTTCTTCCAGTTCTGCTCATACGCGCCCGACATGATGATGGCGCGGGCGGCGATTTCGGGGTCGTCGGTGACCATGATCCCGCCTTCGCCGGCATTCACCAGCTTGTAGGACTGGAAACTGAAACAGCCGACCCGGCCAATGGTGCCGATGTTACGGCCGGCCCATGTAGTGCCCAGCGAATGGGCGGCATCCTCGATCACCGGGATGCCCGCGGCGTCGGTCAGCGCCATGATGGCGTCCATGTCAGAGGTGTGGCCGCGCATGTGGCTGATCATCACGGCATCCGCACCCGGCAGTTTTGCGGCGAAATCGGCCATGTCGACGCGGTAGTTCGCGCCGACCTCGACCAGCACGGGGACGCAATCGGCGTGGACGACGGCCGAGGGCACGGCGGCGAAGGTGAAGGCCGGGATCAGGACTTTCGCGCCCTTGGGCAGATCGAGAGCCCTGAGCGACAGGAACAGCGCGGCGGAGCACGACGAGACCGCAAGTGCATAGCGCGACCCCAGCAGGGCCGCGAATTCGGATTCGAGCCTGGCAACCGGGGCACCTTCGGCGGCGGTGTAGCGGAACAGATCGCCCGATGTGAGCAGCCGTTCGATTTCGGCACGGGCAGCATCCGGGATCGGTTCGGCGTCATAGACGTTGGGGGCGTGGGTCTGTCCGTCAGGTGCCATTTACAGATTTCCTGAATGTCATATTTCGGAAATCTGTAAGTGAGCCGTACTGAAAAGGCCAGTGACATGTTGATGACAGCGGCGGAAACCTGCGCTTGCCGGAATGTTGCAGGTGAGTATGTGGGCAACCAGATCCCGTCAGAGCCCCAGACGATCCCGCATGGAATACCATGTCATCGCCAGCACAAGGAGCGGCCAGCGCAGTGTGGCGCCACCGGGAAAGCTGGGCTTTGGGAGTGCGGCCAGAAGGTCAAAGCCCGCGGATTGCTGTGCAACCGCTTCGGCCAGGATCTTGCCGGTCATGGTGGCCATGGCAACGCCGTGGCCGGAACACGCCGAGGCGGCCAGCACGTTGGGGTGAATGCGCATTACCGCTGGCAGGCGGTTCATCGTGATGGCCAGCGTGCCGCCCCAGGCATAGTCGATCTTCGTGCCGCGCAGTTGCGGGTAAATCTCCAGCATCGGCTTGGTGACCGCCCTCACGATATCGGGAAAGCGGTAGCCATAGCTTTCCGCACCACCAAACAGCAGGCGGTTGTCATCCGACAGGCGCCAGTAGTTGACGACGAATTTGGTGTCCGACACGGCAACGGGTTCAGACAGGATACCTCTTGCGCGATCGCCCAAGGGTTTGGTGGCAATGATGAAGTTGTTGATCGGCATGACTTTTGCCGCATACTGCGGGGCGAGACCCGCGATATATCCGTTGCCCGCCAGGATCACATGGTTGCAGCGCACAGCGCCTGATGTGGTTTGCACAACGGGTTTCGTGCCGGGGCGGATTTGCAGGACTTCGGTTTTCTCGACGATCCGCACGCCTGCCGCTGCGGCTGCTTTCGCCAGACCGATGGCGAAGTTCAGCGGGTGGATGTGGCCTGCGCCCCGGTCGACCTCGCCGCCTTTGAAGGCATCTGATCCGATCAGGCGGCGTACGGCGTTCTGGTCGAGCGGTTCGATCCGCGTGTAGCCATAGTCGCGCGCCAGACGGTCGGCATAGGCATGGCAATGGCGCACCTCGGCGGTGGTCCGGCAGGCATGGGCGACGCCCGGCCGGAAGCTGACGGGCATCTGGTGGCGATGGATCAGACCGCGCACAAGCGCCTTTGCCTCCTCGGCCAGATCCCACAGGCGGCGGGCGTCGCCGCGCCCCACCATGCGTTCCAGATCATCCTGATCGCGGCGCTGGCCGCTTCCCACCTGGCCCCCGTTGCGCCCCGATGCGCCGAAACCGACGCGGTGGGCCTCGATCAGCACGACATCATGGCCGCGTTCGGCCAGATGCAGGGCGGCGGACAGGCCCATGTAGCCGCCACCCACCACGCAGACATCCGCCGTGGTCGCCCCTTGCAGGACGGGGAATGGCGCAAGCGGCGTGGCGGTGTCAGCATAGTACGAGGGGGGATATTCCCCCTTGCGGTCGTTGGCGTAGAGCAGGTTCATACGTTCAAAAGCAGATGTTCACGTTCCCACGGGCTGATGACTTGCAGGAACTCCTTGTACTCATTGCGTTTGACAGAGTCGTAGACCAGACAGAATTCCAGTCCCAGCACGTCGCGCAGCGTGGCATTTTCCTCAAGCAAGTCAAGCGCATCGCCAAGGTTGTACGGCAGATCGGTTTCGATGTTGTAAGCGTCACCCAGGCATTCCGGTTTCGGCATCTTGCCTTCCTTCAGACCCAGATAGCCGCAGGCGAGCGATGCGGCGAGCCCGAGGTAGGGGTTGCAGTCCATGCCCGCCAGGCGGTTTTCGATGCGCCGCGCCTCGGGCCCCGAAATCGGCACGCGCAGGCCGGTGGTGCGGTTGTCGCGCGCCCATTCCAGATTGATGGGGGCCGCAAAATCGGGGACGTAGCGGCGGTAGCTGTTCACATAAGGCGCAAGCAGTGCAACTGCGGCGGGCAGGTGGTTTTGCATCCCCGCGATAAAGTGCATGAAGGCGTCGGTCTCGCCACCCTTGCGGTCCGAGAAGATGTTCTTGCCTGTTTTTGTATCGACGACCGAGTGGTGGATGTGCATCGCACTGCCCGGCTCGCCCTCGATCGGTTTGGCCATGAAGGTGGCAAAGCAATCGTGCCGCAGGGCTGCTTCGCGGATCAGACGCTTGAAGAAAAAGATCTCATCCGCCAGACGGACCGGATCGCCATGGGCGAGGTTGATTTCGACCTGACCGGCGCCGCCTTCTTGCAGGATGCCATCAATCTCGAATCCCTGCGCTTCGGCAAAATCGTAGATGTCGTCGATGACCTTGCCGTATTCGTCAACCGCCGACATCGAATAGGCCTGCTTGCCGGCGGCACGGCGGCCCGAGCGGCCCATGGGGGGCATCACGGGCATGTTGGGGTCAAGGTTGCGGGCGGTCAGGAAGAATTCCATCTCGGGGGCGACAATGGGCTGCCAGCCTTCGGCGTTATAAAGTTGCACCACCCGGCGCAGCACGTTGCGCGGAGCGGTCGGGATAGGGCGGCCCTGCCGGTCTTCGGCATCGTGGATCACCTGCAGCGTCACATCCGCCGTCCAGGGGGCGGCTGTGGCGGTGCTGAAATCAGGGACAAGGATCATGTCGGGTTCGGTAAAGGCGCCTGACGGGTTATCGGCCCATTCACCGGTGATGGTTTGCAGGAATATCGAATCCGGCAGGAAGTAGTTGGCCTGCGTTGCGAATTTCGAGGCCGGCATCGCCTTGCCGCGCGCCACACCGGCGATATCGGCGATGATGCATTCCACCTCGTCCACGCGGCGGCCACCGATATAAGCGCGGGCGGCTTCGGGCAGTTTATCGGTCCATTTGGACATGAGTCACACTTGTTTTGCGCATCCGCGCGGGTTGTGCGCGGGTCAGGCGCTTTTCTGGATTGCGGCGCGGGGCTGTTTGAAAAAGGCGGCGATCTGGCCCGCCATGGATGTGTCGGCAAGCGGCTCGTCCAGCCGCGCGCGGGCTGCAGCCATCAGGTCATCAGGCACAAGGCCGGGGCCGCGCGTGCGCATCAGGCCATCGACGAATTCGGGGCGAAACTCGGGGTGGGCCTGCACGGTCAGGGTGCGGTCATCGTACAGCAGGGCCGCGTTGGCGCAGAATGCGTTGGTGGCAATCACCGTGGCGCTGTCCGGTTTGTCCACCACCTGATCACGGTGCCACGCGTTGAGCGTAACCTTTTCGCCGCTGAAATCGTAATCCGTCGCCCCGACGGACCAGCCGCCTGCATAGCGTTCGACGCGGCCACCCATGGCTTGCGCCACGATCTGGTGGCCAAAACAGATCCCAACCAGCGGCACACGGGCGGCGTAGGCATCGCGGATGAAGCCTTCCAGCGGCTTGATGAACGGGTGATCCTCATACGCGCCGTGGCGCGAGCCGGTGATCAGCCAGCCATCCGCATCATGTACGGAGGTCGGAAAATCCATCGCCTCGACATGCCAGGTCCGGAACGTGAATCCGTGGCCGGCCAGCAGGCGCTGGAACATATCGGGGTAGTCGCCCAGATCGCCCTTCAGGGCGTCGGGCGCTTGGCCGGTTTGCAGGATGCCGATCTGCATGGGAATATCCAGGGTTGTTGTCTCAAGGTAATCTTGCGCCCCCCTGCACGGCAAGGGGGCACGGGGTTCACACGGTATCGAGATAAAGTTCGATCAGTTCGCTGTCTGACAATTCGCCGATATAATGGTGTTCCTGCCGCTTGGTCTGTACAAGATTGCGGATCAGTTCCGGGTGCAGGAAACGCGGGACGATCGAGCTTGCCTCGAACGCATCAATTGCGCCTTCCCAGCTTTCCGGAATTTGCGGCAAGTTGTCTATGACATAGGCGTTTCCGACGACGGGCGCGGGCGGTTCCATGGCGTTTTCGATGCCATCGAGGGCCGCACCCAGAATGGCCGCGAGCATCAGGTAAGGGTTCACATCGCCCCCTGCCACGCGGTGCTCGATCCGCCGGGCCGCAGGGTTACCGGCCGGGATGCGGATGGCGGCGGTGCGGTTTTCATAGCCCCAGCAGATCGCCGTGGGGGCGTGTTTGCCGGGGATCAGGCGTTCATAGCTGTTCTGATGCGGGGCGAAGATCAGGGCGCTGTCATGCATCGCGTTCAGGCAGCCTGCCACGGCCTGCCGCAGCATTGCGGTGCCTTTGGGGCCGCCACTGTCAAACACGTTATCGCCAAGGTGATCGACAACGGAAAAGTGGGTATGCAGGCCAGACCCCGAATATTCCGGGTATGGCTTGGCCATGAAGCTGGCCGCAAAGCCGTGGCGGCGGGCAAGGCCCTTGACCAACATCTTGAAAAGCCAGGCATCATCTGCGGCGCGCAGCGCGTCGTCGCAGTGCATCAGATTCACCTCGAACTGGCCAAGGCCGGTTTCCGATGTGCTGGTGTCGGCCGGAATGTCCATAGCCTCGCACGCGTCGTAAAGATCGGTGAAGAAGGTATCGAAAGCATCGAGGGCGCGGATCGACAGGGTTTCCGCCGCCTTGCGGCGTTTGCCGGAACGGGGCGAAGCTGGAACCTGCATGGTTTTGCCGGAATCGTCGATCAGGAAGAATTCAAGTTCCATCGCACACACAGGTGTCAGGCCACGGGCCTTGTAGCGGTCCACAACGGCGCGCAGGGCATGGCGCGGGTCGCCTTCATAGGGCTGGCCATTTTCGCGGAACATCCAGATCGGCAGCAGGGCGGTCGGCGCCTCCAGCCACGGCATCGGCATAAAGCCGCGTTCGGTGGGGCGCAGGATGCCATCGACGTCGCCCTGTTCAAAGACAAGCGGGCTGTCGTCGATATCTTCGCCCCAGATATCGAGGTTCAGCACCGAATAGGGAAAGCGCGTGCCGTCCTTGACGACTTTATCGGCAAAGCGCGCCGGGATACGCTTGCCACGGGCCTGACCGTTCAGGTCTGCGGCAGCGACGCGGATGGTGCGCACATCCGGGTGTTTTCTGAGGTAGTCTTTCATCATGACACCGACGTTCCGGGCCGCCGGTCCACTCGGGTTGAGTGAAATCGGACCATGCCCTTGGTCCTTCCATTTGTTGCGATCAGGTCCACATCCACCGGATGCCCGCAGTGCGCGGCTTCGGGCCCCTGCCCGACGAATTTGATCAAACTTGGGATACTATCGGATCAGTTGGGGACGCAAGCGAATTCTGGTGCGTTGGTTGGATGGCAGGTGGCGGTTCAAGCGTTTGTTCATCATGCCGAAAAGCAGCGTGACGAACAGTGTGAGCATGATGAAGTAAAAGCCGACGATGGGATAGGGGATGAACGGGTTGAAGGTCTTGTCAGCGAAATAATTTGCATAATAGAGCGCGTCTCCCTTTTGCTGGAACGCCGGGAAGCCGGAAAAGAACACCAGTGTGGTGGCGTGAAACAGAAAGATCGCCTCGTTCGTGTAGGCCGGCCAACCCAGCCGCAGCATGGTGGGCCACAGGATGCGGCGGAACCGTGACCAGCCGGAAATGCCATAAGCGTCGGCGGCCTCCAGATCACCCTTGGGCACGGATTGCAGCGCACCATAGAAGATTTCGGCGGAATAAGCCGCGGTGTTAAGGAACATCACGAACAGCGCGCCCGCCCAGGCCTTGGTGGTCCAGGCGGTTGCAACGGTGATGCCAAACACATCGAAGCCCGTCTTCGGCAATATCTGCAGCGCCTCGTATGCGAGGAAGAACTGGATGAACAAAGGGCTGCCGCGAAACACGAAGATGAACCATTGGGCGGGCTTTCGCAGCCATGGGTTGCGGGCAGACTTGGCGAGCGCAAGGGCCGTGGCCAGACAAAAGCCGAACCCAAGCGCCAGCACGCCGAAGTACAGGTTCCAGATCATGCCCGACCCGATCAGGGTGAATTGCTGGCAGATCGTGAAATCTTCTCGCGGCAGCAACCGCTCACCAATTCCGATGGAGCGCAGGCCGTAAGCCATGACGGTGTCCCAGCAGGTCATCGGGCGGCCTTTCGCATCGCTTCGCCCGCCATGGTAGCCTGCCCTTTGGACAGGCGCGCGGTCACACGGGCCAGCACGATTTCCGACAGTCGGGTCATCCCAAGGTAAAACG
>JAYSSN010000045.1:0-5131 GCA_043720555.1 Rhodobacterales bacterium
GCCCTTACTCGGCTGTCAGCAAAGGTGGCTTTGCCTTGGTCAGCGCAGGTTTTTGCGGCTCTTCGATTTCAAGCGCGATTGCGTCATCCTTGACGACCACGCGCACCACACCGCCCTTCATCAGCTTGCCGAACAGCAGTTCCTCGGCCAGCGGCTTCTTGATGTGTTCCTGGATTACGCGGCCCAGCGGGCGGGCGCCCATCTTGTCGTCATAGCCCTTGTCACCCAGCCAGATCGCGGCTTCGGGTGACAGTTCGATATGGACATGACGATCCAGAAGCTGTGCTTCCAGCTGAAGCACAAACTTTTCCACCACTTGCAGGATGACTTCCTTGCCCAACGACGCGAACGAAATCACCGCATCCAGACGGTTGCGGAATTCCGGCGTAAAGGTCCGCTCGACGGCTGCCGTATCCTCGCCAGTGCGGCGATCACGCCCGAAACCGATCGCCGATTTCGCCATTTCCGACGCGCCCGCGTTACTGGTCATAATCAGGATGACATTGCGGAAATCGACCTGCCGCCCGTTGTGATCCGTCAGCTTGCCATGGTCCATCACCTGCAGAAGGATGTTGTAAACATCCGGGTGGGCCTTTTCCATCTCGTCCAGCAGCAAAACGCAGTGCGGGTGCTGGTCCACGCCGTCGGTCAGCATGCCACCCTGGTCAAAGCCGACATAGCCGGGCGGCGCGCCGATCAAGCGCGATACGGCGTGTTTCTCCATGTATTCCGACATGTCGAAACGGATCAACTCCACCCCCAGCGAACTTGCCAATTGTTTGGCGACCTCGGTCTTGCCTACACCTGTCGGCCCGGCAAACAGATAGTTGCCAATCGGTTTCTCCGGCTCACGCAGGCCCGCGCGGGCAAGCTTGATGGCCGAACACAGCGCCTCAACTGCCTTGTCCTGCCCAAAGACCACACGCTTCAGCGTTTTCTCGAGATCGCGCAGGGTTTCGGCATCGTCCTTGCTGACGGTTTTCGGCGGGATACGGGCGATCTTGGCCACCACAGCCTCGATCTCTTTGATCCCCAGCGTCTTGCGGCGCTTGTTTTCCGGCACCAGATGCTGCGCCGCCCCCGCCTCGTCGATCACATCGATTGCCGAGTCCGGCAGCTTGCGGTCGTGGATGTAACGCGCGGCAAGTTCCACCGCAGATTTGATCGCGTCCGCAGTGTAGCGCAAGTCGTGGTGTTCCTCGAAATGCGGCTTCAGGCCCATCAGGATCTTGATCGCATCCGGCACCGACGGCTCATTCACGTCGATCTTCTGAAAGCGCCGCGCAAGCGCACGGTCCTTTTCAAAGTGCTGCCGGAATTCCTTGTATGTCGTCGACCCCATGCAGCGCAGCTTGCCACCCTGCAACGCGGGCTTCAGCAGGTTCGACGCATCCATCGCCCCGCCTGACGTGGCCCCGGCCCCGATGACGGTGTGAATTTCGTCGATGAACAGGATCCCGTCGGGATGATCCTCCATTTCCTTGACGACCGCCTTGAGGCGCTCTTCAAAGTCACCGCGATAACGCGTGCCCGCCAGCAGCGCGCCCATGTCCAGCGAATAGATCGTCGCACCTGACAGCACCTCGGGCGTTTCGCCGTTGATGATCTTGCGGGCCAGCCCTTCGGCTATCGCCGTTTTGCCCACGCCCGGATCGCCCACCAGCAGCGGGTTGTTCTTGCGGCGGCGGCAGAGCACCTGAATGGCGCGTTCCACCTCCATTTCGCGCCCGATCAGCGGGTCCACGTCGCCCTTGCGAGCCTTGGCGTTCAGGTCCACGCAGTATTTCGACAGTGCGGATTCCTTGGCCTCGCCCGCCTCGGCTTTTGGTGTTTCGTGATGCTCCTCTGCCCCGGAAACGGGGCGGGTTTCACCGTAACTCGGGTCTTTGGCCACGCCATGTGCGATAAAATTCACCGCGTCATAACGGGTCATGTCCTGTTCTTGCAGGAAGTAGGCCGCGTTCGATTCCCGTTCGGCAAAGATTGCAACAAGGACATTGGCACCCGTCACCTCATTACGGCCCGACGATTGCACATGGATCGCCGCGCGCTGAATGACGCGCTGGAAGGCGGCCGTTGGCACAGCCTCGGACCCTTCGACGTCGGTGACGAGTGTTGAAAGATCGTCGTCGATGAATTCGACAAGCGTTTTGCGCAGATCGTCCAGATTGACCGAGCACGCCTTCATCACACGGGCGGCATCGGGTTCATCGATCAGCGACAGCAACAGGTGTTCCAGGGTCGCAAGTTCGTGGCGGCGCGCATTGGCAAGGGCAAGCGCGCCATGGATGGCCTGCTCGAGTGTGGTTGAAAAAGATGGCACGTTCGGGTGCTCCTGTTCCTGCAGGGTCGGAAAGGGCGCGGGCCCTCACCAACCGTGGCCTCATAACACTTAAGTTTCGGTTTTATTTGCCGTACTTCAAGTGAATTCTGGGGCCGGTTTCGGTTTCGTGTCCCATTGACGTGATTTGTGATCGCGCGGGTCACAGTTTGGCATCAGAACCTGTCTTTCCGATGGCGAATTTCGGCAAAAACCTCGACGTCCGTTGCATTTGGCAGGCCAACGGCGATTTTCATTTGCGGCAGATGGGCACGCAGATAGGGGTTTGTCGCCAGTTCGTCGGACAGGCGAGACGGCACGGTAGGCTGGCCTTTCTCGCGCATCGCCGTGACCCGGTCTATCCGGGACATAAGTGCAGGATTGTCCTGTTCAAGGGTGGCGGCAAAGCGGGCGTTGCCGGCGGTGTATTCATGCCCCGAACAGACCAGCGGGTCACCGGGCAGCGCAGCGAGCTTCATCAGGCTTGCATAGGCCATTGAAGGGGTGCCTTCAAACAACTTGCCGCATCCCAGCGCCATCAGGCTGTCGGCTGTGAAGACAAGGTCGGACGCGGGCATGTGAAACGCGATGTGGCCGATGGAATGGCCCGACACGTCGATGATGTGACACGCCTCGCCGCAGATCATCAGCATGTCGCCTTCGACCACGGTGGTGTTCAATGGCGGCAGGCGATGCACATCGGCATGTGCCCCCGTCACCTTGGCGCCGGTCGCGGCCACCACGGCGGGCACGCCGTCAATGTGGTCAGGGTGGTGGTGGGTCAGCAGGATGTCGTCCAGCCGCCAGCCGCGCGCGTTCAGCACCGCAAGGATGGGTGCCGCATCCGGCACGTCAATCAGGGCGGTCTCGCCCGTGGTGGCGTTGTGAATCAGGTAGGCGTAATTGTCGGTCAGGCAGGGGATCGTCACCAGTTCAAGCGGCATGGTCTTTGTCCAATCAGCGGCTATGCTCGACGCTAACTTGGGGTCAACAGGACGGAACCGCAATGCACCTTGATGTGCTGGACCTGCGTAACTTCTATTACCGCACGCAGCTGGGGCGCGTGGCGCAGCGGGCGATCCGGGATCAGGTGCTGCGGCTGTGGCCGGTTGAACAGGCGCAGGGGATGACGGTGGCGGGGTTCGGCTTTGCGGTGCCCTTGCTGCGGCCCTATCTGGATCCGGCGCGCCGGGTGGTGGGGCTGATGCCGGGGCCGCAGGGTGTGATGCCGTGGCCTGCGGGGATGCCGAACGTCAGTGCGCTGTGCGAAGAGGCGGCATGGCCCTTTTCCACTGGGTTCGTGGACCGGCTGGTGCTGATGCACGGGCTTGAGACCTCTGATCAGCCTGCGGCCGTGCTGGAGGAGGCGCACCGCGTGCTGGGCCCCGGCGGTCGCGCGTTGTTCATCGTGCCAAGCCGGTCAGGGCTGTGGTCGCGGCGCGATGGCACGCCGTTCGGCTTTGGCCGCCCGTATTCGCTGGCGCAGCTGGAGGCACAGCTGAAGCGGCATGATTTCACGCCAGAGCGGAACCTGTCGGTGCTGTTCGGGCCGCCCTCGGCCGCGCGGTTCTGGCTGCGGACGGCAGATTTCTGGGAAGGTCTGGGGCGCAGGGCACCGTGGCTGGCCGGGGGCGTGCTGATGGTGGAGGCAAGCAAGCAGGTGTATGCGCCGACGCGCGGCGGGCTGGGCGCCGTGGTGCGCCGCCCGCTGAAGGTGCTGGAGGGGGTGGTGCGGCCGGTGCCGGCACCCGAGCCGCAAGGGCGGCGGGCGGGAAATTGACGATTGTCAATCGTCTGGGTATTTGTATTTCTTGTCCATGGGTTGTGGAGTTATACACAGGGTACCGTTAAGAGATTTGAAACATTTCGTGATCGGGAGAGGTGAGCTAGAGGCAACGCCACTTGATTGACGTCAACAGGCTTTGTTGCACAAATCCGGTGATGACCGGAGGTTTCCTTTCCCTGGACAGACCTATGCTGCGCGCTGCGTGAGGGGTGTTCCGAGGGCAGTGAAGCGGTTGAGGATGGCCGCCCTGATCTGAGGCTCGGCGACCTGCCGATCAAAGTCGCGGGACATGACGCGCTCACCGAGCAACTTGAAGCAGCGCATCTTGGCCTCGACCAGACGTCGTCGGGATAGCCGGTCCATCGTTTCCAGATGGCGCGGCCAGGGCGGCGGCAACTGCGCAGGGCGTCGTTGCGCACGGCCGCCCCTTTCGTGGTTTGCAAGCAAACCACTGCCGGGCAATGGATGGCAGCGTGGCAGGCCCGCGTGTCATAGGCTCCATCTGCGGTGACGGTGCCGAGGGGCTGATCGCCAGGGGTCTGGTCCAGCAGGTCGGGCAGCATGGGCGCGTCGCCGATCTGACTGCCGGTGATCTCGATGGCGCGGATTTCCAGCGTTTCCGCGTCAATCCCGAGGTGAACCTTGCGCCAGTCCCGCGGCTTCGACGGCCCGTGTTTCCTGGCCGACCATTCGCCATCGGCTTCGGCTTTCACGCCAGTGCTGTCGATCAGCAGGTGCAGGGCACCGGTGCTGGGGCGATAGGGGATGTGGACCGTCAGGGTCTTCTGGCGGCGGCAAAGGGTGCTGAAGTCCGGCACCGGCCAGTCCAGCCCGGCCAGTTCCAAAAGGCTCGCAACCAGCCCGGTCGTCTGACGCAGCGGCAGCCCGAACAGCGCCTTCAGCGTCAGGCAAGCCTGGATCGCGGCGTCCGTGAAGACGGGCTGACGGACGCGCTCGCCGGTCGGTGCGGCCAGCCACTACGTCCCGGGATCGAACCAGCCTTACGGCGATTGCAGGCAATCGCC
>JAYSSN010000046.1:0-2108 GCA_043720555.1 Rhodobacterales bacterium
CCAAAACGACGGACCCGGCAAACCCAGGCGCCCGGCGCCTCGAGCGGCTGATCGACGATCTGCTTCGCCTTGACACAGCTGGGCGCGCGCCTGGCGAACGGAAAACCCTCCCCGAGAGGCTTGCGACATACCCAGTGCCTGTCGGTACGACGACATCAACGATTCCGCATCTGTCGCACCGGGTTCGCCACGATTTCTTCCGGCGGCTGTCGGAAGGGCAGAGCGGGATAAAGAGCCACAAAGGTGGTGGCCCGCTGCACCTCTGGGTCCGGCTTGCCAAAGCCGCTGGAAACCACAACGGGCTAGATGTCAAGGCGCTCACGGATCAGCTTGCCGAAACTGCCGGGCAGCGGCGGGCCTCCTTCCCCAGAGCGACTGATCTGGCCGACCTGCTGCGGGCAGCGGCCCAGCTTCATGAAGGCCGCCGATCTCCTGCCGAAGCTCCACCCGCTCCCTAAATGTCGTAGGCCTCCGACGGGCCCGCCAGGCCAGCATCTGCGAGTTGCTCGGGATCGGGCAGGTCGCGCAAGGACGCCATCCCGAAGGCGGCAAGGAAGGTCTCGGTGGTGACAAAAGTGTAGGGCGCGCCGCGCCGGGGTTTGCGCGGGCCGGTGCCGATCAGATCACGCTCGGTCAGCCTGCCGATCAGGTCACGGCTGATTTCTTTGCCGAAGATGTCCTTCAACCCGTCGCGGCTTACCGGCTGGTGGAATGCGATCGCCGCCAGCACGGCCAGATCGTATTCTGACAGATTCAGGGCCTGCTCCCCCACATCCGCCGCCGCGCGGATCGCCGGGGCATAGGCGGGCTTGGTCCGCAGCATCCATCCCGCGCCCACCTGCGCCACCTCATAGGGGCGGCCCTCCAGATCCACTGCAAGATCGTCAATCAGCAGATCGACCGAGACCCCTGTGCCCACCACGCGCGCCAGATCCTCGCGCGCGACCGGCGAGGCGCTGGCAAACATCACCGCCTCGATCCGGCACATCCATTCCCGCCACCGCAGATCGGCTGGCAGGTCAGCCAGGTCCCGGTCAAGCCCTGCGTCCTCGCGCCGCCCCATGCTCAGACCCCGTAAAGCCGGAACGTGTCCCGCCCGGTCAGCTCTCGCAGCGCGCCCAAGGCAACCAGCCGGTCGCACAGCCGCCGCGCCGCCCGGTCCGACATAAAGGCGAGGGCCTGCGGCGCCAGCGCATCGCGCGCCAGGAACAGGTCGACCGCCCGGCCCGCAGCCTTGGCGCGCAGCTTCGGCACCACCTCGCGCAGACGCGCCGCCGCCCGCGCCAGTTCGCCCGCCACCGGCACCGCCTTTCGCACGCCATCCGCAACCGCCCGGTGACAGGCCAGCCGCAACTCGTCCCCGCGCAGCCGCAGGTCGCGCGGCCTCAGGCCCAGCGACAGCAGCGGCGTGACATGGCCCCAGCCCAGCGATTTCGCTAACACCGCCTCGGCCAGGATCAGGGCCGCCGTCTCGACGCGGGGGGTGTCGGTCAGCATGGCCTCGATGACCTGCGCCGCGCGGTCCACCGGCGTTGGCCCCGTGGCGTCCAGGCAAAGCGCGATCTGCTCGGGCGCGATGCACTCCAGCGCCCGGGCCAGATGGGCGACAGAGATCGGCCCCGCCACCGCCCGCGACCAGTGCCGAAGGATGCGACCGGCCGGGCCGGGATCATCGCCCGCCTTCGTCAGATGCACCGCGTCACGCAAGGACCGCACCCCCTCGCGCCGCCCCGCAAGCCCCGCGCAGACCTCTGCCGCAGCCAGCGCCAGCCGGTCCCGCCACAGGGCCAGGGGCACCTCCGGCGCGGCGGCCCCAAAAGCCAGATGCGCCAGGGCCGCGCCGGACCGGAACGCCGCTGCCTCAAGGGTTTCGGCAGGTGCAGACATGACCCAACCCGGCAGCGGGGGCAGCATCGGCAAGAGGTCGATGGGCTTTGTGCGCGATTTTCTCATGCGGTCACCGTATCCGGTCACGGCGCTTTGTGCTACTGGATTGCGCCGATACCGCCGCAGCTTCCGTATCGCCATTATGTCCAATAATCTTGCATTATCGGACGCCAAGAGCGTATGCTCAGCATCATGGAAGAAACACCCGAGACATCAGCTTC
>JAYSSN010000047.1:0-5124 GCA_043720555.1 Rhodobacterales bacterium
GCAACGTCGGGGGGCGAGCCTGCTTCGGCATCGATCACGACCTGCTGTTCAAAGCCTTCGGCACCGATGTATTCGACATCTGCCCCGGTTGCGGCTTCAAAATACGCAATGACGCTCGATACAAGTTCTTGGTCCGGGCCCAGCCATGGGCCCAGCACGGTGATCTTCTGACCGTCAAGGTCGTACTTCGCATCGAAGTCCGCAAGGGACTGCCAGTTGAAGTCGCCCTCCCCGATCGGGAATTTGAGGTCTTGCGCAAAGCCTGCGCCCGACATCAGCGCAAGTGTCGCAACACCAGCGAAAAGTCTGGATTTCATTGTCATCCTCCCAAGGTTCCCCCGCCCATCTGACGGGGCTTGTTCCAAGCAGGGTTCAGAATCAATTCCAAACCGCTTTGGATGCGGGACAGTTGCCGATGCTTCCGCTTCTGTCAACGAAAACAGCATGAGTTTTGCACGTTTTGAGCATTCTATCGCTTCACAAAGGGGCAGAATGCGAATGTGGATCCGTTGAAGAGCTTTGACCTGACATGTCAGGATGGTTAAGGTCGCGCCAATTGAAACCGGTTTGGGCAAATGCCCGAGGCAGTGTGCCACGATGAACCTGAAAGAACTGGCCACCAAGCTGGGCCTGTCGCCGACGACTGTGTCGCGGGCGCTGAATGGCTACCCAGAGGTCAACGAAGACACGCGCGAACGCGTGATGGCTGCGGCGCAACGCTACAATTATTCACCCAACACCCGGGCCATCCGGCTGGCCACTGGCCGCGCGCTGGCCGTCGGCCACGTCATCCCCATTGCCACCCGGCATGAAATCGTGAACCCCGTCTTCGCCGATTTCATTGCTGGCGCAGGCGAGATCTATTCGCGTCAAGGCTACGACATGCTGTTGTCCGTCGTACCTGATGACGACGAAGACCGCACCTACCGGATGCTGAAATCGCGCGGATCGGTGGACGGTGTCATCGTTCACGCGCCGCGCCTGAACGACCCCCGCATAGCGATGCTGGCCGACATCGGAATTCCGTTTGTGGTGCATGGCCGCGCGACCGGCACGCACATCCCTTACAGCTGGCTTGACGTCAACAACCGCCGGGCGTTCCTGCGCGCCACTGAATTCCTGCTCGACCTCGGTCATCGCCGGATCGGCCTCGTGAATGGACTGGAGTTCATGGACTTCGCCATCCGTCGGCGCAACGGGTATCTTGAGGCATTGGCCGCCCGCAACATCACACCCGATTCGTCCCTGATGTTCTCGGACGAGATGTCCGAAAGTGCAGGTTACCGTGCGGCCCAAGCCATGCTTGCGGCGGCTGATCCGCCTACGGCGTTCCTCGTGTCATCCATGATATCCGGCATGGGTGTGCGCCGCGCCGTCGAAGCGGCGCGGCTGGTGGTCGGGCGCGACATTTCGATCATCATTCATGATGACGACCTCAGCTACCTGCCCAACGGCACGGACGTCCCGATTTTCACCGCCACCCGGTCCTCGGTCCGCGAGGCCGGCCGTCTGGTGGCCGAAATGCTGATCGACCTCATCAACGACCCCTCACCCTCGCCCCGTGAAAGACTGCTGGAGGCCGAACTTATCATCGGCCAATCCACTGGCCCTGCCCCGAAAGCCATCCAATGACCCTTAGCCGCGCTGAATTTCCCCAAGGTTTCCTGTTCGGGGCCGCCACCGCCGCCTACCAGATCGAAGGGTCTGCCTTTGGCGGCGCAGGCCCATGTCACTGGGATACATTCGCCGCCACCCCCGGCAATGTCGTCCGCGCCGAAACCGGCGCGCGCGCCTGCGATCATTTTCACCGTTGGCCCGAAGACCTTGACCTGTTGAAAACCGCAGGCCTTGATGCCTACCGCTTTTCCACAAGCTGGGCGCGGGTCATGCCGGACGGTCGCACGGTGCATCCCGAGGGGCTCGCCTTTTACGACCGTCTCGTCGACGGCATGCTGGCACGCGGGCTAAAGCCGTTCCAGACGCTGTATCACTGGGAAATGCCCAGCCCCCTTGCCGATCTGGGTGGCTGGACCAACCGCGACACCTGCCACCGCTTTGCCGATTTCGCGGAAACGGTGACCCGCACACTCGGCGACCGCGTCGCCAGCATCGCCACCATCAATGAGCCCTGGTGCGTGGCGTGGCTGTCGCATTTCTTGGGGGTCCACGCGCCAGGTCTGCGCGATATCCGCGCCGCCGCCCGCGCCATGCACCACATCAACCTCGCACACGGCATGGCCACGCAACGCCTGCGTGACATGGGCCAGCCCAACCTTGGCATCGTGCTGAACTTCAACCACTTTGCCGCGGCCAGCGACAGCCCTGCCGACACGACCGCAGCCCTGCTGCAAGACGGCATCTTCAACCGCTGGTTCATCGAGGCAATCACCAAAGGCACCTACCCCGCCGATGTGATGACGGGCCTCGCGCCCCATATGCCGCAGGACTGGCAGGCGGACATGCCAACGATCCGGCAGCCACTCGACTGGCTCGGCGTCAACTACTACACCCGCGGCATCGTCGGCCACGACCCGTCTGCGCCATGGCCGCACGCGACCTGGGGCGCGGGCGAGTTGCCCAAAACCCAGATGGGCTGGGAGATTTATCCCCAGGGCCTGCATGGCTTTCTGACCCGCATGGCGCACGACTATGTCGCCGATCTGCCGATCTACGTCACCGAAAACGGCATGGCCAATGCAGATGTGGTTGAAGATGGCGCGGTAAGTGACAGTATTCGTGAAGAATACCTGTTCGCTCACCTGACCGCGACCAAGGACGCAATTGCCGATGGCGCCAATGTCAAAGGCTTCTTTTACTGGTCACTGCTGGACAATTACGAATGGGCCGAAGGCTATGAAAAACGCTTCGGCCTTGTCCATGTCGACTTTGAAACCTTGAAGCGCACCCCCAAATCCTCCTATCACGCTTTACGCCGCGCGATTGCGCGGAACGACTAGGGGGTACAGCATGGAACCGCTTGTGATCGTGGCCGATATCGGCGGCACCAATACGCGCGTGGCCCTGGCTGATGGACGCACCGTCCGGCAGGCGTCGGTCGCCAAATTCCGCAACGCCGACCACCCCGATCTCGAAGCGGTGCTGACCCGGTATCTCGCCGGTCAGGGGCTGCGGTCCGTCGAAGGCGTCTGCGTCGCGGCGGCCGGCCCCGTCACCGACGGTGTGGCCGACATGACCAACATCGACTGGACGATCACCGGCCCGAACATCGCGCTGGCCACCGGGGCCACCCGTGTCGCCATCCTGAACGATCTGCAAGCCCAGGGTCAGGCGCTTGGCCACATCGCCCCGGAAAAGCTGGCAACCGTGGTGGATGGCCCGGTCAAATCCGGCGCCGCCATGCTGGTCGTGGGCCTTGGCACCGGCGTCAACGCAGCCCCCGTTCACAACACGCCCTGGGGCCGCGTCGTGGCACCGTCCGAGTGCGGCCATATCACCATGCCGGTGCGCACGGATGAAGACCTCGCGCTGGCGAAATTCGTCGAAAATTACGGCGACGACGCCCACGGCTTTACCGGCGTCGAAGATGTGCTGGCCGGGCGCGGCATCGAACATATCTATGCCTTCGTGTCGACCACTGCAGGGACGCCCGAGTCGCGCTCATCCGCGCAAGTGATGGCCGCCATCGCCGCGCGCGAACCCCTCGCCCTGGAAACCGCCCGGCATTATATCCGCATCCTGGGGCAGGAACTTGGCAACCTGGCCATGATCCACCTGCCCTATGGCGGCATCTACCTGATCGGCGGCATGGCCCGCGCCATGGCGCCCTCCTTCGCCGAAATGGGCCTGAGCCGCCACTTCCACGACAAAGGCCGGATGAGCCACATCGTCAAGGATTGCGCCATCACCATCGTCGAGGACGACTTCGCCGCCCTCACCGGCTGCGCCGTCTACCTCGCCAATGGCGGGATTGGCTGACCTGCGCCATTTTCTGTCGGAAAATATCCCCCGGGGGTGCGGGGGGTGGCACCCCCCGCCTTCCGAGCCGCAGCGCGCAGCGCGAAGGCGAGGCAAAAGGAATGCGGCGTCAGCCGCGCCACAGGATTACCGCCCCAGACGGTCCATCAGGAACGACAGCGCCACCTGCAAGCCGTCCGGCGCAATCCCGTGCCCCGTTCCCTTCATCACATGGCCATAGGTATCGAACCCTGCCCCGGTCAGGATCTCGCCCGCATCGGCCATGCTGCCAAACGGCACGACCTGATCGGCGTCCCCGTGGATCAGCAACACCGGCGGTCTGACTGCAATCTCGCCGATCTTCTCAGGCTCCAGCAACCGGCCAGAGATTGCCACCACGCCTGCCATGGCATTCGCGCGGCGCGGGGCGACATGCATCGCCATCATCGCACCTTGTGAAAACCCCAGCAGAACCAACGCATTGTCGGCCAGACCTGCCTCGGCCAGCCGCGCATCCAGAAACCCGTTCAAATCCGCGCTGGCCCGCGCCAGACCCTGCGCCGCGGCCTCTGCACTCGACCCGTCCAGCCACGGGATCGGAAACCACTGACGCCCATGACCGCCCTGTGCCCGTTCGGGTGCATCCGGGGCCAGAAACCCTGTATCCGGCAGGTGCTGCGCAAGCGGATCCGCCAATCCCAGAAGATCGGCGCCATCTGCGCCATAGCCGTGAAGAAATACCACCAGACTTTTGGTTTTGCCTGACAAGGCCGGTGTTTTCTTGAATTGCAAATCCCGTATCATCTGATTCCCTCACGCGCCTTCATCACCCGGTAATAGGCCCAGAGCACCCGCGCCGCCACCGACCGCCAGGGCGACCACGCCGCAGCCATCGCCCGCATTGCCCGCTCATCGGGCCGCGTCTCCAGCCCGAACAGCCCCCGCGCCGCCTCTTGCAATGCCAGATCGCCATGCGCAAACACATCCGCCCGGCCCAGCGCGAACATCGCGTAAATCTCTGCCGTCCAGGTGCCGATCCCCGGCACGGCAACCAGTGCGGCGATCACTTCCGCATCAGGAACACCCCGCAAGCGATTGTAATCAATGTCAGCCTGCGCCAGCGCCCGGCCATAGCGCGCTTTCTGGCGGCTTAACCCTGCGGCCCGCAAGTCGTCATCCGAAGCCACCGCCATTGCCGCCTGATCGGTC
>JAYSSN010000048.1:0-2107 GCA_043720555.1 Rhodobacterales bacterium
ACACGACCCGAACAGCGCGCGCGAACTGACCACATGGTCCCCCGCCCGCAACATCGACATCAGCGCGCCCGAGACCGCCGCCATGCCGCTCGCCGTGGCGAAGGCATCCTCGGTGCCCTCCAGCGCCGCGATGCGTTCCTCGAACATCCGCGTCGTCGGGTTGCCGTAGCGGGCATAGATGAATTCGTCCTCGCCCGCCTTCAGGAACCGCGCCTCGGCGGCTTCGGCATCGGGATAGACAAACCCCTGCGTGAGGAAGATCGCCTCCGCCATCTCGCCGTACTGGCTGCGGCGGCTGCCCTCGTGCACCAGCTTCGTGCGGGTCTTCCAGTCTTTCGTCATTGCAGCAGGCCCCCGGCCAACAAAAAGCCCCGGCAAACCAGAGGTGCCGGGGCAAAGCCCTGAACCCTCTTTAGCGGCTTGTTTAACGTGGCCCGCAATCCGGTAACAAAGCGCCACGGCCTGCTCCATACGCCGCACCCGCGGCCCGGTCAACCCGGGCTGCAAGCGCGATCATGGCGAGGGCGAGCGCAGATTGCGCCGCGGCTGTGCGAAAGCTCAGACCGGATGCGGCTGATCGTCGTCGAGGTTGATCACCGTCAGCACCAGCGCCCGCAGCACCGGGTGCGCGATCACTGGCAGCACCGCCCAGAACAACAGCCAGTGCGACGCGTCCAGGCTCTGGATCATGGTTTCGTTCAGCAGAAGGAAACTGAAGTTGTAGATCACCATCATCCGCGTCAGATTGGGCAGGTGGGCGCGCATCTCGGCGTCCGGCCAGAACGCCGCCGCCGTGCCGTGCCGCCCCTTCAGCACGTCCGACAGGAAGATCCCGCCGATCACCAGATAAAATCCGCTCTGGATGCGCTGGCACCACAAGGGGTCGCTGGCCATCGCCACCACCAACAGCGGCAGCACCGCCAGCGCCAGCGCCAGAAGCACCGTCCGGCCGGTGCTGAATTTCAGCAGCATCCGCTGCACCATGCCCTCGAAGCCGATCCCGATCCTGACCGCCAGCGCCAGAAGAAACGCCGTCGCAAAGGCCTGCCCCGGCGCGTCAAGGCCAAGCCCCACCGCCAGCACCGGATAACTGACCAAAAGTACCGCGCCCGGAAGGTAGATCCGTCGTGGCAGCGCCGGCAGGTCCTGAAACAGGCTCAGGAACAGGCGGATCGGATCGAGCGGGTTGCGATACATCGGTGACGCCCTCTAAATGCACGCCCTCTGTCTAGCCCCGGCGTGCGGCGTCGCTTGGACCGGAAGCTGACCCTCGCGGGGCATTTCCGTGCACCTTGCCGCCACGATTGCCCCTCGCGGTCAGCGGTCTTCCGGCGGCTCGATCAGAAACCGGCTCAACATGCTGATCTGCAGCATCAGAAACAGGAACAGTGCGACCGGCATCGCGAAGGTCTCCAGCTTGACCCAAAGCTCGGTCGACTGGGTGCGCCATATCGCCTCGTTGGCCAGCGCAAGACCCGCGAACATCAGCGCCAGCCGGCGGGTCAGGATCATCCAACCCTCTGGTTGCATTGGCAAAGCCTCGGCCATGACCCATTGCAGATAGCTCTTGCCGCGCACCAGCCCGACCCCCAGGATCATAGCAAAGGTGCCATAGACCAGCGTGGTCTTCATCTTGAAAAAGCTCTCGTCATTGAACCACGCCGTCAGCCCGCCGAAGAAAATCACCATCACCCCGACGAAGATCTGCATCCTGCTCAACCTATGCGTGAGCCACCATAACGCCGCAATCGACGCCAGCAGGATCGGCACCAGAATGACCGCCGCCACGATGAATCCGGAATATTCGGTGCCGCCGATCCGGAACTTGTCGTCCTTGATCCACATGTAGATCGCAAAGAAGATCAGCGTCGGGCCAAGCTCCAGCGCCTGCTTCAGGATCGGGTTGATCGTCTTTTCCGCCATGGTCATCCTGCCTGTACCAGCACCGCGCCCAGCGCGACCGCTCCCATCAGGGCCGCCCTGAGGCCGCCCACCCTTTCGCCCAGCACCAGCCAGCCGATCAACGCCGCGAACACCGTAGAGGTTTCGCGCAGCGCCGCAACCTCGCCCACCTTGCCGATCCGCGTGGCCAGCATCACCCCGCCGA
>JAYSSN010000049.1:0-2098 GCA_043720555.1 Rhodobacterales bacterium
CAGGGCGTTCCGGGCAGGTCGTGCATTTCCAGTGTTTCCACCAAGACGCAACCCGCTCTAGACGACAACTTCAACCGCCTGCTGCACCCCCACCCCGAACACCCGCTTATAACGTTCGATCTCTGCCGCAGGGCCCATCGCCTTGTTGGGATTGTCCGAAAGTTTCACCGTGGGTCGCCCGTTCGCGCTCAGCGCCTTGCACACCAGGCTGAATGGCGCCAGCGCATCACCGGCTGTCAGGCCCCGGAAATCATTGGTCAGCATCGTGCCCCAGCCAAACGACACTTTCACCCGGCCCGCGAATTGCCGGTAAAGTTCTTCGATCTTTTCAACGTCCAGACCGTCCGAAAAGATCACCAGCTTTCTGCGCGGGTCTTCACCGCGTTCCTGCCACCAGCGGATCGCAATCTCGGCCCCGGTCGCGGGATCACCGGAATCAATGCGAATGCCGGTCCAGCTTGCAAGCCAATCCGGCGCGTTGCGCAGAAATCCTTCGGTGCCAAAGGTATCGGGCAGAATGATCCGCAGATTTCCGTCGTGTTCTTCCTGCCAGTCGGCCAGCACCTGATAGGGCGCGCGCGCCAGTGCCGCGTCGGTTTCGGCCAGCGCGGAATAGACCATCGGCAATTCATGCGCGTTCGTCCCGATCGCCTCCACCTCGCGGCGCATGGCGATCAGGCAGTTGGACGTGCCGGTGAACATGCCCCCCAACCCTTCCTGCATGGCCTGCACGCACAAGTCCTGCCACAGAAACGAATGCCGCCGCCGGGTCCCGAAATCGGCGATGCGCAGGCCGGGCGTCTGGCGCAGGCGTTCGATCTTTTCCCACAGCTTGGTCATCGCGCGGGCGTAAAGCACCTGCAGCTCAAACCGTCCCAGCGTTTGCAGCACCGCGCGCGAGCGCAGCTCCATCAGGATCGACAGCGCCGGAATCTCCCACAGCATCACATCGGGCCAGCGCCCCTCGAACGTCAGTTCAAACTGGCCGTCGCGCTTTTCCAGATGATAGGCGGGCAGGCGCAGCCCCTCGAACCATTCCATGAAATCGGGGCGGAACATCTGGCGCTTGCCGTAGAACGTGTTGCCGCGCAGCCAGGTGCTTTCGCCGCGCGACAGGCCAAGGGTGCGAACGTGATCCAGTTGTTCGCGCAACTCGCCCTCGTCAATCTGGTCGGCAAGGCGGATCGTTTTGCTGCGGTTGATCAGGCTGAACGTCACCGTCGTGTCCGGCTTGTTGCGGAAGATCGACTGGCACATCAGCAATTTGTAGAAGTCCGTGTCGATCAGCGACCGCACGATCGGATCGATCTTCCATTTGTGGTTCCAGACGCGCGTGGCAATATCGGCCATGGCGGCCCCCTTGTTGTGCCAGTGCCTTATGCCAGCCCACGCTGCGGGGTCAAAGCCCGATTAGCACCTGCAGGTGCCATCACGCCAGCCGCAGGGCAACGCCGGCGTCACGCATCTGCACCATGGCGACGGCCAGGCTGCCGTTCAGATCAATCGCGCGGCACGCCGCCAGATCGACCGTCACCGCAAAACCCAGCCGGGCGGCATCAAGTGCCGAATACGCAACGCAGTAATCGGTGGCCAGACCGACCATCGTCAGTGCCGTCACACCGCGGTCGCGCAGATATCCGTCCAGCCCGGTGGCGGTCACACGGTCATTCTCGAAAAACGCAGAATAGCTGTCGATTTCGGGGCGAAAGCCCTTGCGGATCACCAGATCGGCCGGGTCGGTGCGCAGATCATCGTGGAAAGCCGCACCACCGGAGCCGATCACGCAATGCGTGGGCCACAGCACCTGCGCGCCATACGGCATCCGGGTCATGCTGAACGGCGCAGCGCCGGGATGGTTCGCCGCGAATGACGCATGGTTTGCCGGATGCCAGTCCTGTGTCAGCACGCGCACGCCAAAGCCATTCATCATCGTGTTGATCCGCGGGATGATTGCATCACCGTCGGCCACGGCCAAGGCTCCACCGGGGCAGAAGTCGTTCTGCACATCAATCACGATCAGCGCGTCCATGGCATCACCTCCGGTTGATCTTGGTTATGGCCGCCCCGGCCCGCCGTCAACCGCGCGCAGCGTACGCTT
>JAYSSN010000050.1:0-5095 GCA_043720555.1 Rhodobacterales bacterium
TGAACATCCGCACGCCGGGGGTACATCAGAAGGTGGTGAACCTGTCGGGGGGCAACCAGCAAAAGGTCGTGCTGTCGAAATGGCTGTTCACCGATCCGCAGGTCCTGATCCTCGATGAACCCACGCGCGGCATCGACGTGGGCGCGAAGTTCGAGATTTACAACATCATGAACACGCTGGCGGCCCAAGGGCGGGGCATCGTCATGATCAGTTCGGAAATGTCCGAACTGTTGGGGATGTGCGACCGGATCTATGTGATGAACGAGGGGCGCATGGTGGGTGAATTGACGCAGGCAGAGGCCAGTCAGGAGCGCATCATGGCGCTGATCCTGAAAGGGACGGGAAAGGCAGCGTGATGGCAGAGGTCGCAGACGACAAAGGGTATCTGGGCAGCCATCTGCGCGATTACGGGATCATCATGGCGCTGGTCGCCATCGTATTTTTCTTCACCGTGATCGTGCGCGTGACAATTGACGTTGATTTTCTGTCAGCGCAGAACATCACCAACCTGTTTTTGCAAAACTCGTACGTCATCATCATGGCGCTGGGAATGCTGCTGATCATCGTGGCGGGGCATATCGATCTGTCGGTGGGGTCGGTTGTGGGGTTCACGGGGGCGGTGGCAGGGGTGCTGACGGTGGACCTTGACTGGCCCGTTGTGGCCGTGATCCCGGCCTGTCTGCTGGTGGGCGCGGTGATCGGGGCGGCGCAGGGTTATTGGGTGGCGTTCTGGCGCATCCCGTCTTTCATCGTGACACTGGCCGGGATGCTGGTGTTCCGGGGTCTGACGCTGTGGCTGCTGAACGGGCAGAACATCGGGCCGTTCCCCAAGGCGTTTCAGGCGCTGTCCACGGGGTTTCTGCCCGATCTGTTCGGCGTGGGTGACGAGGCAGTGTTGGGGCTGGAGCGGCTGAATTCCACGGCGCTGCTGCTGATCATTGTGGCGGCGATGGTTGTCATCCTGGTCGGATGGCGCAAGCGCCAGCAGGATGCGGCCTTTGGCATCATCCCGGAACCGACCGCCGTGTTCTGGGTGCGCAACCTGATCGTGGCGGGGGCGCTGGTTTTCGTAGGCTACAAGCTGGCGATTTTCCGGGGCCTGCCCAACGTGCTGATGGTGCTGGCGATATTGACAGTGATCTACGCCTTTTTCACCGAGCAGACCACGAACGGGCGGCGCATCTATGCGCTGGGTGGTAATGAAAAGGCGGCGAAACTGTCAGGGATCAAAACCGAACGGCTGGTGTTTTTCTGCTTTGTGAACATGGGCGTTCTGGCGGCACTTGCGGGCATGATCGTGGCGGCACGGCTGAATTCATCAACCCCCAAGGCCGGCGCGGGGTTCGAGCTGGACGTGATTGCCGCAGTGTTCATTGGCGGCGCGTCCATGTCGGGCGGCGTGGGCAAGATTGTGGGTGTGGTCACCGGTGCGCTGATCATGGGGGTGATGAACAACGGCATGTCGATCCTGGGGATCGGGATCGATTACCAGCAGGTCATCAAGGGTCTGGTGCTGCTGGCTGCGGTCATCTTTGACGTTTACAACAAAAGCAAATGAGGAGGCGGCCATGCTGATTTCACAGATCAGAGCAGCGGACGGCAGCCTTGCCGTGGTCGCCCGTGACGGGCCCGAGGCCGCCGTGGTGCGGGGTGCCGCCAGCACCTATGCGCTGGCGACCGAGGCGATTGCCACCGGGCGCAGCCTTGCTGCCACGATCGCCGCACGGGGCCTCGGCGAGGCGGTGGACCTTGCCGCCCTGCTGGCGCAGGGGCGGGTCGCGCTGCCCGTGACGCACCCCGACCCTTGTCACATGCACCTGACGGGTACCGGGCTGACACATCTGGGTTCGGCATCGGCGCGCGATGCGATGCATGCGAAGCTGAGCGGAGCCGAGGTGTTGACCGACAGCATGAAGATGTTCCGCATGGGGCTGGATGGCGGGCGGCCCGCCACCGGGCAGGTCGGGGTGCAGCCGGAGTGGTTCTACAAGGGCAACGGGCACACCGCCGTGGCCCCCGGTGCGGCGTTGACGGCACCCGGCTTTGCCGAAGATGGCGGCGAAGAACCCGAAGTGGCAGGCATCTATCTGATCGGCCCGGACGGGGTGCCGCATCGCATCGGCTGGGCCTTGGCGAACGAGTTTTCGGACCATGTCACGGAACGGATGAATTATCTGTTCCTGGCCCATTCCAAGCTGCGCCCCGCGTCTTTTGGCCCCGAAATTCTGCTGGGCGATCTGCCGGCCGATATCCGGGGCACCAGCTGCATCCGGCGGGGTGGGGCGGTGATCTGGGAAAAGCCGTTCCTGTCGGGGGCGGCGAACATGTCGCACAGTTTTTCGAACCTGGAGCATCATCATTTCAAGTACGACCTCTTCCGTCAGCCGGGCGATGTGCACGTGCACATGTTCGGCACAGCGACGTTGTCCTTTGCCGACGGGATCAAGACCCAAGCCGGCGACGTGTTTGAAATCGCAGCGGCCCCGTTTGGTCTGCCGCTGACCAATCCCCTGTCCTTTGCCCCTGCCGCCCCCGGCGCAGTGGCCGTTCACCCCTTGTGAGGTTTCAATGACGTTCACTCCGGCGGCATGGCCGCGCCGCCTTCGCAGTCAGGACTGGTTTGGCGGATCGTCGCGCGATGTGATCTATCACCGGGGCTGGATGAAAAATCAGGGCTTGCCGCATGATCTGTTCGATGGGCGGCCCGTGATCGGGATTCTGAACACGTGGTCGGAATTGACGCCGTGCAATGCGCATCTGAACGACCTTGCCCAGCGGGTGAAGCACGGCATTTACGAGGCCGGCGGATTTCCGGTGGAAGTGCCGGTGTTTTCGACGTCTGAAAGCGCCTTTCGCCCGACTGCCATGATGTTCCGCAACCTCGCGGCGATGGCCGTGGAAGAACAGATGCGCGGCCAGCCGATGGATGGCTGCGTGCTGCTGGTAGGGTGCGACAAGACGACGCCCAGTTTGCTGATGGCGGCGGCGTCGACCGATCTGCCGTCCATCATCGTGACGGGGGGGCCGATGTTGAATGGCTACTTCCGGGGTGAACGGGTGGGTTCGGGCACGCATCTGTGGAAATTCAGCGAGGCCGTCAAGGCGGGCGAAATGAGCCAGGCCGAGTTTCTGGAGGCCGAGGCGTCGATGAGCCGGTCGGCAGGGTCGTGCAACACCATGGGCACGGCGAGCACGATGGCCAGCATGGCCGAGGCCTTGGGCATGGCGCTGTCAGGCAATGCGGCGATTCCGGCAGTGGATTCACGCCGCCGGGTGATGGCACAGCTGACCGGGCGGCGGATCGTGCAGATGGTGAAGGACGATCTGAAGCCGTCCGACGTGCTGACCAAAGCAGCGTTTGAAAACGCGATCCGCACCAATGCGGCGATCGGCGGGTCGACCAATGCGGTGATCCATCTGCTGGCGATCGCGGGGCGGGTCGGGGTTGATCTGACGCTGGATGACTGGGATCGCTGCGGGCGCGATGTGCCCACGATCGTCAACCTGATGCCGTCGGGCAAGTACCTGATGGAAGAGTTCTTTTACGCGGGTGGCCTGCCCGTGGTCATCAAGCGGCTGGGCGAGGCGGGGTTGCTGCACCGCGACGCGCTGACCGTGTCCGGTCAGACGGCGTGGGATCAGGTGAAAGACGTGGTGAACCACGACCCGGATGTGATCCTGCCCGCCGACAAAGCCTTGACCCAGTCGGGCGGTGTGGTGGTGCTGAAGGGCAATCTGGCGCCCAACGGGGCGGTGTTGAAGCCCTCTGCCGCCACCCCTGCGCTGATGGTGCACCGCGGGCGGGCCGTCGTGTTTGAAGACATCGACGACTATAAGGCGCGGATCAATGACGAGGGACTGGACATTGACGAAACCTGCGTGATGGTGCTGAAAAACTGCGGGCCCAAGGGCTATCCCGGCATGGCCGAGGTCGGCAACATGGGCCTGCCGCCCAAGGTGTTGCGCAAGGGGATTACCGATATGGTGCGGATCTCGGATGCGCGGATGTCGGGTACGGCGTTTGGCACGGTGTGCCTGCACACCTCGCCCGAGGCCGCCGTTGGCGGGCCGTTGGCGGTGGTGCGGACGGGTGATTTCATCGAGCTTGATGTGCCAAAACGGCGGCTGCATCTGGACATCAGCGATGCCGAACTCGCCCGGCGGATGGCGGATTGGGCCCCGGGCGTGGCCCGACCGGACAGCGGCTATGCCATGCTGCACCACGCCCATGTGATGGGCGCGGACACGGGTGCGGACCTCGATTTCCTGCAGGGCTGCCGGGGTGCACCGGTGGGCAAGGACAGTCACTAGCGAAGCACTGGCACTGGCGAAGCACTGGCACTGACGAAGGATTGGCACAGATGAAAGTTGCACTCGTCGGCATTGGCAAGATCGCGCGGGATCAGCATGTGCCTGCCATCGCCGCCTCGCCCGATTGGGACCTGGCCGCGACCGTGTCGCGCAACGGTACTGTGGACGGGGTCGCAGCCTATACCGAGTTCGATGCGATGCTGGCCGCGCGGCCGGATATTCCGGTGATTTCGCTGTGCCTGCCGCCGGTACCGCGGTTTGCCTATGCCGAACGGGCACTGCGTGCGGGGCGGCATGTGATGCTGGAAAAGCCACCCGGCGCGACCCTGGCGGAAATTCACGCGTTGCAGGCCATGGCCGCCGCACAGGGTGTGACGCTGTACGCCACATGGCACAGCCGCATGGCGCATGGTGTGGCGGGGGCGAAGGCCTGGCTTGCGGGCAAGGCCATCATCCGTGCGCATATCACCTGGCGCGAGGATGTGCGGCAGTGGCATCCGGGCCAGGAGTGGGTGTTTGAACCGGGCGGCATGGGGGTGTTTGATCCGGGCATCAATGCGCTGTCAATTCTGACGGCGATATTGCCCGCACCGGTGCATCTGACGGCCGCCACCCTGACATTCCCGGAAAACCGCCAGACCCCGATTGCGGCAGCGCTGACCTTTTCAGGCAATGTCACTGCGGATCTCGACTGGCGTCAGGTTGGCCCGCAGACCTGGGATATTGACGTGACGACGGCGGCAGGGCTGCTGTCGCTGCGCCGTGGCGGATCGCAGTTGTTCAT
>JAYSSN010000051.1:0-14151 GCA_043720555.1 Rhodobacterales bacterium
CTCTGGAAAATATGATTCATCACATGCACAAAAAAGAATTTCTTGTTGCGTCGTGTGCCAAACTGTCGCACGATAACTCCTTAAGGAAACTTCGAACGAAGTGCCTTGAACGAAAGGTCGGGAGGGCCGCCATGAAATTATACACCGTGCTTGGCATCGGTCTTCTGGTCGCTACTGCCAGTGCAGCATTTGCGCAGACCGCGCCAACAGATGTTGCTTACGTTGATGGTTCAATCGAGCAGTCACTGACCGGCGTTGCCGGTGATCCCGTATCAGGCGAGGCGATCGCGACGACTGCTGCGCTGGGCAATTGCGTGGCTTGTCATCAGGCGGCGGTGCTGGAGAAATACGAGTTTCCCGGTACGGTGGGCCCAGTACTGGACGGTGTCGCCGACCGGTGGAGCGAAGCTGACCTCCGGGGCATCGTGGCCAATGCTAAAATGAAATTTGACGGAACGATGATGCCCGCCTTCTACAAAACGGGTCCCTACATTCGCCCCGGTGCCGCATATACGGGCAAGGCTGCAGAAGGCGAGTTGCCGCCCTTGCTGACGGCACAGCAGGTGGAAGATGTGGTGGCCTTTCTCATGACGCTCAAGGAATGATCCAAGTGAACAAGGAGAAAACCATGGAGTTTTCACGCAGAAAGTCCCTGATGCTGGGTTTGGGCGGTGTGGCGGCAGCGATGCTTCCGGTTACGGCCTATGCGGCTGCAGAGGCCGCCATCGCAGCGTTTACCGGCGGAGCGGCAGTCGCCGAAGGCGGGATCACAATCACCGCTCCGGAAATTGCTGAAAACGGCAATACGGTTCCAGTCGAAGTGGCCGCACCAGGCGCAGTGATGATCCTGTTGTTGGCGACCGGCAACCCGAACCCGGAAGTGTGTCAATTCACATTTGGTCCGCTGGCCGCAAAGCAGGCGGCATCGACCCGCATCCGGTTGTCTGCCACGCAAGATGTAATCGCGCTGGCGAAAATGGGTGACGGCAGCTTCGTGCAGACCGCGACCACCGTGAAAGTCACCATCGGCGGCTGCGGCGGCTGAAAAGGAAGGGCAAAGACATGGCAGAAGACGTAAAACCCCGCATCAAGCTTCCCAAATCCGCGGCCGCCGGTGAGGCTGTGTCAATCAAGACACTGATCAGCCACCCGATGGAATCCGGCCAGCGCAAAGACAAAGACGGCGCGCTGATCCCGCGTTCGATCATCAACCGCTTTACCTGTGATTTCAATGGTCAGAGCGTGATTGATGTGCAGATCGAACCGGCCGTTTCGACCAATCCGTATTTCGAGTTCGAGGCAACAGTGCCAGAGGCCGGAGAATTCGTGTTCACCTGGTACGACGACGACGGGTCAGTCTATGAGGACAAGAAAGCCATCACCATCGCCTGACGTGCGAGGCGGCCAAGCCAGCGGTCCCGGGCATTGCGGGACCTTTTCCGGGAGGGAAAAGATGCGAGCGACTATTGAACGGGTAACTGTCGGAGCGCTCGCTCTGATTCTGGCAACTGACGTTGGTTGGGCCGGTCCGGTAGACGATGAACTGGTCATCAACGGCGACACTCCGATGGTCACGATGACGGCAGCGCCAGCCCATACCGAAAACGTAGACACCATCTATTCTGGCTGGCGCTACCGCGAGGAATCCACCCGCAACATGGAACAGGATGATTTCGATAACCCGGGCATGCTGTTCGTAGACAGGGGGCTTGAATCCTTCGAGTCGGTCGAAGGCAGCGAGGGCAAAGCTTGCGCAACCTGCCACGAAGGTCCCGAGGCGCTTGCCAACATTCGCGCGACGACGCCGAAGGTCAGCCCGGATGGCACCGAACTCTGGTCATTGGAAAACTTCGTCAACGATTGCCGGACCACGCGGATGGGTGCCGAGGAATGGAAGTGGAACAGTGACGAGATGAAAAACATGACGGCGCTACTGTCTCATGCCGGGCGCGGTCTGCCAATGAATGTGGCCATCGACGGTGCGGCTGAACCCTATTGGGAACAGGGCAAAGAGATGTATTACACTCGGTTTGGTCAGTTGGAACTGTCCTGCGCAAACTGCCACGAGAACAATTCGGGGAACATGATCCGCGCCGATCATCTCAGCCAGGGCCAGATCAACGGCTTTCCCGCCTACCGTCTGAAGGATACGGCGCTGGTATCCTCCCATCAGCGCTTTGTGGGCTGCGTGCGCGACACGCGCGCCGAAACCTTTGCGCCGGGTTCTGCCGAGTTCCGCGCGCTGGAGCTTTACCTTGCATCGCGCGGGCAGGGGCTTTCGGTTGAAGGGCCATCCGTACGCAACTGACCCAACGCCTACTGTCGGGCAGCACACAGGGTATTTTGACGCAGCAATCCGGTGTCCGGCAACCATTGGGGCTGCCCCTGCGAACCTGCACCCGGACACCAGGGATATGTCCATGACGTAAGGATTTGACCATGATTTCCAGACGCGAGTTCCTGCAAGCCAGCGTTGCGGCCACCGCCCTTCTGGGCGCATCGGCCGCGGGCAACTGGGGGCGTCTTGCGGCGCAACAGAAGTTGACAGAAAGCGACCTGCTGGATTTCGACACCTTTGGGAACGTGACGCTGATCCACGTCACGGACATCCACGCACAGTTCAAACCGATCTACTTCCGCGAGCCGGAAATCAATCTCGGCGTCGGCGCCGTCGATGGTCTGCCGCCACATGTAACCGGCACCAATTTGGCGGCGATGTTCAACCTCACCCCCGGATCACCCGAGGCCTATGCGTTAACGTACACCGACTTCACTGCCCTGGCGCAGACCTATGGCAAGATGGGCGGGCTGGACCGGGTGGCGACGGTGATCAATGCGATCCGTGCCGCGCGGCCGGATGCCCTGCTGCTGGACGGCGGCGATACCTGGCACGGTTCACTGACCTGCCTGCGAACCGGCGCGCAGGATGTGGTCAATGTGATGAACCTGCTGAAGCCCGACGCGATGACCTCGCATTTCGAGTTCATCCTGGGAATCGACCGGGTGACGGAAATTGTCGAGACGCTGGATTTTCCTTTCCTGGGGGCGAATATCTTTGATGCCGAATGGGAAGAACCGGCCTACGAGCCCTACAAGCTGTTCGAGGTGGGCGGGGTGCAGGTTGCCGTGATCGGGCAGGCCTTTCCCTATCTGCCCATCGCCAACCCGCAATGGATGTTTCCAGGCCTTTCCTTTGGAGTGCGCGAGGAACGGATGACCGAGGTGGTGGCCGAGGTGCGTGCTGCGGGGGCGGAACTCGTGGTGCTGCTGTCGCACAACGGTTTCGACGTGGACCGCAAGCTGGCCGCGCGCGTGCCGGGGATCGACGTGATCCTGACGGGCCACACCCATGATGCGCTGCCGGAACCTGTGCTGGTCGGGCAGACGATTCTGATTGCGTCCGGGTCGAACGGCAAATTTGTGTCCCGTGTGGATCTGGATGTGCGCGAAGGCCGGATGATGGGCTTCCGGCATAAACTGATCCCTGTGTTTTCGGATGTGATCACGCCGGACGCCACAGTAGCCGCGGCCATCGACGCCGAGCGTGCCCCGTTCAAATCGGAACTTGAGGAGGTTCTGGGCACGACGGACAGCCTGCTGTACCGGCGCGGCAATTTTAATGGCACTTGGGACGACCTGATCCTGAATGCGATGCTTGAAGAGCGCGACGCCGATATTGCGCTCTCGCCCGGTTTCCGGTGGGGGCCAAGCCTGCTGCCCGGATCGCCGATCACGCGCGAGGATCTCTACAACTCTTGCGCAATCACTTATCCCAACGTCTACCGCAATGAAATGACTGGGGAAATGCTGCATACCATCCTTGAGGATGTGGCCGACAACCTGTTAAACCCCGATCCCTATTATCAGCAGGGCGGTGACATGGTGCGCGTGGGAGGTGTTGGCTACCACATCGACATCAGCAAATCGCAGGGCAGCCGGATCACCAATTTGACCATGCTGAAAACCGGCGAGGCACTGGACGCCGCGAAAACCTATGTGGTTGCCGGTTGGGCCAGCATCAACGAAGGCACCGAAGGCCCCGCGATCTACGATCTGGTCGAGGCCAACATAAAGCGCCACGGCACAATCAGATTGCAGCCCAACGCTTCGGTTACAGTCACCGGGACCTGAGCCCATCGACCACCAACTCCCGCGCCGGCGGGCAGTCCAATGAGGCAAAGATGAACGAACTATATGACAACGGCACCACGCGACGCGCCTTTATCAAGGCTGGCCTTGCGACGGGCGGCGCTTTGGTCGCCGGTGGTGCTGCTGCACAAACCGGTGATCCGCTGATCACCGAAGTACAGGACTGGGCCACCGGATTTGGCGACCCGGTGGATGCGACACCCTACGGAATGCCGATCGAGTTCGAGAGTCATGTCGTGCGCCGCAACGTGGAATGGCTGACAGAAAGCCCGGTATCGTCCATCAATTTTACCCCCATCCATGCACTGGAGGGCACGATCACACCGCAAGGTTGTGCGTTTGAACGCCATCATTCGGGCGCGATAGAGCTGTCGAAACCTGACTACCGCCTGATGATCAATGGACTGGTCGAAACGCCGCTGGTGTTCACCTATGCCGATCTGGAACGCTTTCCCCGGTCCGTCCTGACCGCGTTTTGCGAATGTGCGGCCAATGGCGGGATGGAGTGGGGCGGCGCACAGCTCGAAGGCTGCCAGTTCACTCAGGGCATGATCCACAACATGGAATACACCGGCGTGCCGCTGCGATTGCTGCTGGAAGAAGCAGGCATAAAACCCGAGGGCAAATGGGTCTATGTCGAAGGGGCTGATGCCAGTTCCAACGGCCGCTCTATGCCCCTGGAGAAGGCAATGGATGACGTGCTGGTCGCATTTTTTGCCAATGGCGAGGCGCTGCGCAAGGAACATGGCTATCCCGTCCGGCTGGTGGTGCCGGGCTGGGAAGGCAACATGTGGGTGAAATGGCTGCGGCGCATTTCCGTATATGATCAGGCCGTGGAGTCGCGTGAGGAGACGTCGAAATACACCGACCTGATGAATGACGGGCGGGCGCGGAAATGGACGTGGATCATGGACGCGAAATCCGTGATCACCTCTCCCTCGCCACAAGCCCCGATCCGTCATGGCAAGGGGTCGCTTGTGATCACCGGGTTGGCATGGTCGGGCAACGGGCGCGTGACGCGCGTGGATGTGTCGCTGGATGGCGGAGCATCTTGGCAGGAGGCGCGGATTTCCGGTGATGCAAAGTCCAAGGCGCTGACCCGGTTCCACTTTGACCACAACTGGGATGGATCGGAGATGATCCTGCAGTCGCGGGCCATCGATGAGACCGGCTATGTGCAACCCACCAAGGACGCGCTGCGCGAATTGCGCGGCAACAACTCGGTTTATCACAACAACGGAATTCAGACCTGGTGGGTCAAGGCAGACGGCGAGGTGGAGAATGTCGAAGTTGCGTGACCTGTTGCTCGGAACCGCTGTTGCCATCACATTTTGCGCGCCTGCCCAAGCAGAGAAGTTGGGGATAGGGCGCGCCGCCCTACCCGAGGAAATTGCTGCATGGGATGTAACAGTGCTGCCAGACGGCCAAGGCCTGCGTGCAGGATCTGGCAGTGTTGCGGACGGCGAGGAGGTGTTTGCCGAAAAATGCGCGTCCTGCCACGGCGATTTTGGCGAAGGAATCGACAGTTGGCCCGTTCTGGTTGGTGGTGAAGGTACATTGGAAGACGCCCGGCCGGTAAAGACCGTGGGCAGTTACTGGCCCTACCTTTCGACGGTTTATGATTACGTCAACCGCTCAATGCCCTTCGGCGGTGCTCAGACCGTAACCACCGACGAGGTTTATGCGATTACCGCCTATATCCTTTATTCCAATGGGCTGGTCGAAGATGATTTCATTTTGACGAATGACAATTTCACCGACGTGCAACTGCCGAATGTAGCTGGTTTCTACCCCGACGACAGGCCCGAAACCGAATACCCGCAGTTCTCGGCCGAACCGTGCATGGTCGACTGCCGCCCACCAGTGCAGATCACCAAACGTGCATCGGACATAAAGGTGACGCCCACCGATCCTGACGGAAGGCCCGCGGGAACGCTGCCCTACATCACCGCGCAGGTGAATGTATCTCCGGCTCTGGCGGCACCCGTCGTTGCTGACGAGACAGCACCGACGACAGCGGAACCGCCTGCCGCCGAGGCGGCCGCTGAAGCTGTTGCGGAGGTCGACACAGCCGATCCCGAACTGGTTGCGACCGGCGAGAAGGTTTTCAGAAAATGCGCTTCCTGCCACAAAGTTGGCGAGGGGGCCAGAAACGCCACGGGCCCAGTGCTGAACGCCATTGTGGGCCACCCCGCAGGCGCGGTTGAAGGGTTCACATATTCCAGATCCTTGATGGACGTTGCGGCGGGCGGACTGATCTGGACGCCCGCAGTGTTGTCTGCCTTTCTGGAAAATCCGAAAAGTTACCTGCCGAATACCAAGATGTCGTTTGCCGGCCTGAAAAAGGAAGAGGATCGGCAGGCCGTCATTGCCTACCTGCAAAGCATTGCGCCCTGAGATGGGTTATCTGTTTTCCCAGAGTTGTGCCGCTGTGTGCCTGGTTTCGGCAGCCGCGGCGCAATCGCTGGGCGACGCGGTTCCGGGCGAGAAACTCTGGGCGCAGTGCCAGGCCTGCCACCAACTTGGCGCAGATGCGAAGGACGGGGTGGGCCCGCACCTGAACGGGATTTTCGGGCGGACGGCTGGGGTGAATCCGGGTTTCAGGTACTCCAGTCCGATGCAGCGCGCCGGGGGCGATGGCCTTGTCTGGACCGATGAAACACTCGACGTCTTCCTTGAAAACCCCAAGGCGCTGGTCAGCGGAACAAAGATGAACTTCCGCGGCATGGCCAATGCGCAGGACCGTACCGATCTTGTTGCCTTCCTGAACCAGTATTCCGATCTGCCCAGTGACATGCAGGAATCCCGACTGTCAGGCCAGCAGGGCGAACCGGCACTTTCGCCCCAAATCCTCGCAATCACAGGTGACCCCGCGTTTGGCGAATACCTCGCTTCGGAATGCACGACGTGCCACCAGACCAGCGGCAAGATGTCGGGGATTCCAGCGATAACAGGCTGGCCGGAAGACGATTTTATCGCGGCCATGCACGGCTACAAAGCCAGGCTTCGCCCCCACCCGGTCATGCAAATGATGGCAGGCCGGCTGGCAGACGAAGAAATTGCGGCACTTGCCGCCTATTTCACCACACTCGGTGATTGAACAATAGAGCCATACGAACGCCGGACAAACCGGTGGCTTACGTCATGAACATTCATCAGCGGGAGAAAGATCATGCAACTGAACAGACGCCTTTTCCTGGGAACTGCCGCTGCCATGACGGCAGCGCTTGCAGCACCGATGTTGCACGCGCAGGGTAAGCCACGCGTCGTGGTCATTGGCGGCGGGGCGGGCGGAGCGACGGCCGCGCGCTACATGGCCAAGGACAGCGAGGGTGCGCTTGACATCACACTGATCGAACCGGCGAGCACCTATTACACCTGCTTTTTCTCGAACCTCTACCTTGGCGGGCTGCGCGACTTTGAAAGCCTTGGCCACAGCTATGCCAACCTCGTGTCCACCCACGGCATCAACGTGGTGCAGGATTTCGCCGTAGCGGTGGATCGCGAAGCCAAAACCGTGACGCTCGCAAGTGGCGGGACGGTGCCCTATGACAAGCTGGTCATCTCGCCTGGGATTGACTTCAAGGACGGCTCCGTTCCCGGCTGGGACGTCTCGAAACAGAACATCATGCCGCACGCCTACAAGGCGGGGTCGCAGACCCAGCTTCTCAAGGCCCAGATCGACGCGTTGCCGCAGGGCGGGCGCTTTGCAATGGTAGCCCCGCCGAACCCCTACCGCTGCCCACCCGGCCCATATGAGCGGATTTCGATGGTCGCACATGTGCTGAAGGCTACCAACCCGACGGCGAAAATCCTGCTGGTGGACCCGAAAGAGAAATTCTCAAAACAGGCGCTGTTCGAGGAAGGTTGGGAGAAGCACTATTCGGGGATGATCGAACTGGTCGGCCCGGACTTCGGTGGTGACAAGGTCGAGGTTCGGCCTGACACGATGGAAATCGTGATCGACGGCACCGTGGAAAAGGTCGATGTCTGCAACGTCATTCCCGCACAACGGGCGGGCAATATCGCATCTCTGGCCGCGGTCACCGACGACAGCGGGTGGGCACCTGTCGATCCGTTCACCATGCAGGCCAAGGCCGATGTGAATGTCTATATCCTCGGTGACGCGGCGGCGCAGGGCGACATGCCCAAATCGGCGTTTGCAGCAAACAGCCAGGCCAAGGTGGCGGCCATGACGATCCGCGGGGCGTTGACCGGATCCAAGGTGTTTCCGGCAAAATATTCCAATACCTGCTGGTCATTGATTGCGGCGGATGATGGCGTAAAGGTCGGCGCGACGTACGAACCCACGGCGGAAAAGATCAGTGCCGTCGAAAACTTCGTCAGCCAGAACGGCGAGGACGCCGCCTTGCGCAAAGCCACCTTCGAGGAAAGCGTTGGCTGGTATGACGGTATCAGTTCCGACATGTTCAGCTAGGTTTTTGACCCCACGGCATGATGGTGCGATCCTTTCGACGAAATGGAAGGACGCACCACGGGACATGTTCGCCACGGTCGCGCCAGGACCACGCACGCGGTCCAGGAAGTAAAACAGCGATTACAAACGTCGCTCTCGCGGTAGAGCCGCGAACTGGGCATGCTGTCAATCGGCGTCCAATTCTGGCTCTGACCCGATCTGGATGCCGTTCCTGCCACGCCCACCAGCCTGGCGCGGAGGAGATCGAGGTTTGCCCGGCCATACATCTGGCGTTTGACCAGTTTCAGCTTGGTGATCTGGCCCTCGGTCTGGCCGTTGGACCACGGGCTGGTGATAGCGGCGGTCACGGCTGCCCGGTCAGCAATGATCCCGCGGGTGAAGGCGGCCGGCAATGTGGCTGCGTCTTCAATCCAGCCGTCGAGGTCTTCGGAACGGCCCATGCGGATCATGTGGTGGAACCGTTCGACAAGGTCGCGCACCTGCCGCAGGTTTGGCAGTTCCGCTTCGATCAGAGTGACCCGCATAAGGTCGGCGCGCGACAGGCGTTCCGGGGCATGCATCATGAGCCTGGCGATCGTGCGCGAACTCGGGCATCTGCGCGGGGACTCCGCTGCCTCATCCCGGCGCCGCCGGGTTGCCCATTCGGTCACGACACGCAACGAACCTGCACACCCACCTGCTCATGAGCGCCCCGTCCCATGTTCGGCCGAACATCAGAACGATGCCTGGTCTGGCCGCCATCAGCACCCATGGAACAGTTTCGCGTGATTGCGTAGCCGCGCATGTGCTCAGCCGCGTGAGTCAGCCGTCGCGGAGTGCGGCGAGCAGTCGTTCGCGCAACTCAGGCCAGAACCGCAGTTTTACCTGCCGCAATTCATCTTCCATCGCCAGCGCTGCGGCACCGAGATCGACAAGGCCGAGCGTTCCGGCCGTACCACCGAGACGGTGGCACCAGGCAACGAGGGCGGCGCGACGTTCCGCATCCGGCTGCTCGGTCCCTTCAAGGAGCGCCGCCTCGCCTCGCGTCCGTTCAAGAAGCCGGACGCGCATGGCAGCGATGATTGTCTGGTCCATCTTCACAGCCCCGTAATGCGTAAACAATACCAATCTGTCGCCACACTTTTGCCAAGCCGCATGGTTAACCTGACTTTAATACAAATCCGGAGCGAGGTGATAGGCGGTGTCCCGAAATATTCACGTGGCGGTTTGTGCCAGCGATCGCTGCCTGATCCAGTAGCAGCCCGGATATGTCAGTTTTATGGACAGCCCTCTTCGCCAACCTGGCACTGGTCTCGGTTCTCGTCCTTCTGTGGGGCTTCATCAGCGATCTTTCCCACGTCATTCCCCGCTGGATGCGGCGGATCGGCTACGGGGTATTATGTGGCGCCTTCTGCTACACAGTGATCGTGTACGGATCGCAGGTCCTGCCGGGATTCAAGTTTGACCTACGTCACGCGCTCCTGGGTGTTGCGGGCTATTTCGGTGGCCCCATCTCGGCGCTGATCGCCGGGGCCATGGCGATCTTCGCAAGGCAGGAGGTCGGTGGCGCCGGAATGCAGGCGGGCTTCATCGGCATTGCTATCTCGACGGGTGTCGGCCTGGCCATGCACTACGCCATGCAGAGGCGCCAGCACCTGATAACGAGCCACGTCATTCTGGCTTGTGCGCTGCTGGTCGGATTGGCCCTAAGTTTCCTGGCAATTCCGGCCGAGATGCGGTGGGACCTGCTCCGCAGCGTTGGTCTGCCGCTTTTCAGTCTGAACTTCGTTGCCACATTGCTGAGCACGATCCTGATCGGCCGCCAGTTGCACCAGCGCGATACTCTGCACACGAACAGGATCTACGCGCGGATGGTTCAGGAACTTCCCGAATGCCTGAACGCCAAGGATCGCGAGGGACGGTTCATCGCCGTAAACGATGCTACCGTCCGTCTGATGCGGGCAACAAGCGCCGACGATCTGATCGGCAAGACGGATTTCGACTTCTACCCGGCCGCCGTGGCCGAGCAGTTCCGCAAAGATGAGCTTGACGTGATGAACACCCGGGCCAGCGTCTGGCTGGACCAGCAGGTCCTGTTCCCGGAGGGCAAGTCGATCTGGCTTTCGACGCTGAAGGCGCCGCTCTATGATCAGTCCGGCAAAGTGATCGGTCTCATCACCCGCAACCGCGACATCACCGAGCAGCGCAAGCTCGACGAAATGAAGGACCAGTTCGTCTCGACGATCAACCATGAACTGCGCACACCGCTGACGTCGATCAACGGCGCGCTGTCTCTGCTGGCCGCAGGGGCCGCCGGTCCGCTGCCCGAACCTGTGCGTCGCCTGGTTGAGGTCGGCCAATCCAATGCGCGGCAACTGGTGAGCCTGATCAACGACGTCCTCGATCTCGAGAAGATCGCCTCTGGCGGCATGGAGTTCGAATCGTCGCCGGTGGCGCTGCAGGATGCTCTCACCGATGCAGCCTTCGGGTTCGAAGGCTATCTGCCCGAGAAGAGTGTCCGCCTGCGCATGCGGGATCATGTTGGCGGCAAGGAAATGATACTGGTGCATCCGTTCCGTCTGCAGCAGGTGCTGCGGAACCTGATCTCGAATGCGATCAAATTCGCGCCCAGGAACAGTGAGGTCGTGATGGAACTCACGGCTGACGCGGCCGAGGTTCATCTGGCGATCCTCGATGAAGGACCGGGGGTGCCGCCGGAATTCGAACCGAGGCTTTTCAAGCGGTTCGAGCAGGCGGACGGGTCCAGCCGCCGCAGCATGGGGGGCACCGGCCTCGGCCTCAACATCGCCAAGGAAATCGTGGAACGGTCCGGCGGGCGCATCTGTTACAGCCGACGCGACGGCAGTGTGACCGCGTTCACATTGTCCTTCCCGCGAAACACCTCGAAGGCCGCCGACCCTGTCGATCCGATCATGCCTGAGGCAGGTTGACCATGCTTACAATCCTCTTTGTCGACGACGATCCCGACATCCGCACCATTGCCGAGATGTCGCTCGGCCTCGATCCCGGGCTTCGTGTGCGGCTGGCCGGGTCGGGCGCCGAGGCGCTCCAGCGTGTCTGCGAAGAGGTGCCCGACCTCATCCTGCTGGATATGATGATGCCGGAAATGGATGGGTGCGACACATTCGCCGCGCTCAAGGACATGCTTGACCCGATGCCGCCCGTCATCTTTGTCACGGCCCGCACAAGGTCCGAGGATGTCGCAAGGCTGATCGATCTGGGCGCCGTCGGCGTCATTCCCAAACCGTTCGATCCGATACAGTTCGCTCCGCTAATTCGCAGCATCATTGGCTGAAGCAGTTTGCGGCCCTAAGGCGATCAGCCTGTGGTAACCGGGGACGGTTCAACCGCAGGCACAAATTCGTTGCAGACATGCCGCAACGCCGCTCAGTTGGCAGGGGCAGCGAATCTTGCATCTTGCCGTCGCTGGAGTCGGCAACTATCTCCAGATTAACCCTAACGAAATCTCAGTCGGAAGCGACATGCTTCCGTCCAGTCACAACCCTGTCCCAGAAGACCGAGCCGCCGCGACCTAGCCTCTCCCGAAAACAACAATATAGGGACGCTGTCATCTCCCTAAACCTTCTCGCAATACCACCGCAGCGTTCTCAGGCCATTGCGGCTATTGCTGCCGCGGGCGTGATCGTGCTGCTCGCGCTGAGGGTGCTAACGCCGATCAACGGGCTTTTTTATGACGCGGCGATCGTGATCGAGCGGGGAACGCCGGCGCGGGATGTCATTCTCGTCGGGATGGCGCAGCGCGAGGATCCGGCACAAACCGACTGGACCGCCCTCGTCGCCGCCCTCACCGCTGCCGGAGCGGTGGCGGTGGCTTTTACGGAACCGGTCGACGTGCCGGTCGTCGTGCGCGACGGGGCCATTCCGATCTTCGCGCCTGGCGCAGCGGCCGACGTCGCGGATGGTGCCGAAGCGGGCGCCATCGTCGCGGCACTTGCGCCGGCAGTCTACGGCATCCACCGAAACCAGGCGCTTGTCTTTGATCGCGACGGCGTACCGCTGCCGTCTCTTGAGGCCGCGGTCAGCGGCGTCGGACCGGGTGCGCCATTCTATGTCCGGTTCGACGGCGGCTTTGACGGCATTCCGTTGCTGGCCCTCGCCGATGTCGTGGCCGGCCGGGTGCCGGCCGAACTCATCACCGGACGCATCGCCGTGATCGACCTTGCCACGCCTGCTTCGGTCGGGCTGACCACGCCCGTCACACCGAATGCGCCGGTCATGTCCGCTGCCCGGTTTCATGCCTTCGCCCTGCAGACCCTGCTTTCGGGCAGGGCTGTACGGGATCTCGGCCTGCCAGCCGCAGCCGGGCTAGTGCTGGCATCGGCGTTCTTTGGTGCGGCCGCCTATCGCCGGGTGCGCCCGCGGCGGGCGGTCGCCGTCGTGCTCGGCGTCACGCTGGCGATACTCGCGGCCGGCCTCGCCGCGCTTCGCTGGGGCAACATGCTGCTGCCGGTCGCAGAGTTGCTGCTCGTTCAGGCGGTTCTGTCGCTGTTCGTCTGGCAGTGGCGGGAATCGGCACAAGACGAGGCGCTGGAGGCCTTGCGCGCGGCCCTCGACGCCCAGGTGCAGGCCGTGGCGACGCCGGCTGCCAGCGGCGACATCGGCCACGCCGAGAAACTCCTCGGGCTTGAGGCGTCGCTGCTGGTCCACATCACGCCCGGCGGCCAACTTGCCGACAAGCCGGACGGGCTGCGAAGGCTCGGGCTGGCCGAGGGCGGCGCGCGCCTCGTCAGGGCAGCCCTCGACGAAGGCGCCCCGGTGCAGGAGGAGACGGCCGACGGCTTTGTCTGGGCTGTGCCGCTGTCCGTGGCAGGTCGGCTGCGCGGCCTGTGGATCGCGAGGCCGACGCAGGCTGCGGGACAGAAGCCCACCTTCGCGCGCCTGCTGGTCGAAGTGGCCGACCAGGTCGCCCAAATTCTGCCGGTGTCGGTCGACGAGAGCACGACCCGCGGCAACGACGTGGCCGACTCGGTCGCAGCCTTGCGCGCCCGCATGGCCGTTCTTGAGGAGGTGCTGGGTCTGGCCTCGCCTGGCCTTGGGGTCTACACGGCCCTTGGAACGGAAATCTTCGCGACGGCGGGTATGCGGCAGCTGCTGTCGGACGCGGGAGCGCCAGCGGCGCCGGGCATCGTCGAACTGGCTGCGGCGCTGTGTGGCCTGCCCGAACCGCGTGTGGCGGCGGCCCTGCGCTTTGTGATGGCCGAGCAGAGTGTCATCACGCTGCCGCTTGCATCCGGCGCGAACGAGTATCGTGTGCTGCGCGCCCGCTGGCTTTCCTGGCTGGGTGGTCACACCGGCGGACATTTGCTACTCCAGGTTCTGGATCTTACCGATGCAGCACGCGCCGAGGAGGCGATCCGAACCATGGGCACGCAACTTGATCTGATGGTCCGTAACGATCTGGAAGCTGTCAGCCTGGCGGCGGCGCTGCTGGAACGGGCCGATCTGCCGATCAGTCAACGCGCCCGCGCTCTTGAACGGATGGGCGCGGCCATCCTGCGCGCGCGGACGCGACTCAACGCGACCGAGCCCTACATGAGCGCACA